>JAUZQA010000206.1 GCA_030705665.1 Bacillota bacterium | reverse complement strand
GGAAATACATCAATTTCTTGAGCAATACTTTCTCGCAAATGAATGTGAATTGCTGCAAAATGGTCCCGGATTTATGAGTGTTCAACTTACAGTTGATCTTGATAAAGAATTAATGAACCGCCCTTTTTATTGGCATTATTTAGAAAAAACTGGTGGTATCCCTAATCCAATGCAGCTTACCTTTATTACAGATCAACAGAAAGCTCCAAAATCATTAAACGGGGAAACGATTCATTTTGGTTCGCCCAGACTGCATCAAATTTTTCAATCAACCAAAAATCTTGCGGGCTATATTCGTCTTTACGAGAATCATAACCATACCAACCAGCAAACCCCTTTGTATCCTTGGTTATGTCTGAATTTGAAAGTTTCTTACAAATGTGATCGTAAACGTGATATTTTTAGGTCGATTGGTTTACAGTTAATTACAGGTCAAATGGTGGAGGACTTCCATGATACGCTAATGTCGATTCCCTTGACGCCAAAAATTCCTGACTACTCTTTTACTCTTTCACCGCTTATTAAGCCAGTTAGTGGAATCACCCGTATTGAAAACTTTATCAAAATGGGAATTAATAATGAAGATCATGATTGGGCGGAGAAAGCAAGAAATCGTTGGGATAAGGACCTGCAACTATTAGATCATTTTTATGAGGACGAGGAAAATAAAAACGAGAGCTATGAAATCGAAAAAAAAGCTCTACAAGAACAATATGAACCGAAAGTCATTATTTCATATATTAATGGCGGTCTATTTTACTTAACGCAAAAATCATTTTAATTTTTTATGACAATCCCTTCATTTTTTGTTAAATTTTTTTAAAAAAGATGAAGGGATTGCCGAAATTCTGTCGAATAAGCTTATATATTCATGAAAGGTGGTGTTTTTTATTGTAAGCGCTACAGAAATATTAGCCAATCGAATTATTTCGGATGCCGTTAGAAACCAGGCAACAGACATTCACATTATTCCACGAAGAAAAGACACTCTCATCCAATTCCGTTTAACAAACAAGTTAATTCCCCGTTTATCGCTGCCAATTGAAGATTGTGACCGACTTATCTCTCATTTTAAATTCACAGCAAATATGGATATTGGTGAAAGAAGACGTCCGCAAAATGGTGCCTTCATTTGCGAAATCAACGGTGAAATGCTCGGACTGAGACTCTCTACTCTGCCCTCAAACAGTCGAGAAAGCCTCGTCATTAGGTTATTGCCTCAACAAGAACAAATCCCCTTCCATCAGCTATCTTTATTCCCATTAATGACCAGAAAGCTCTTAGCACTTCTCAAACATGCCCATGGCTTGATTATTTTCACAGGGCCCACTGGAAGCGGAAAATCAACTACTCTCTACTCTCTTTTAAATGAAACCGCACACCTTTTTCACCGTAATGTCATTACCCTTGAAGATCCAATCGAAAAAAATTACGATTCCGTACTCCAGGTTCAAGTAAACGAAAAAGCAGGAATCACATATGCAACTGGCTTAAAAGCCATCTTAAGACACGACCCAGATATTATCATGGTTGGGGAAATCCGGGATAGCGAAACAGCTAAAATTGCTGTACGTGCTGCCCTAACCGGTCACCTTGTCTTAACAACCATGCACACGCGGGATGCAAAGGGAGCTGTATATCGTTTGCATGAGTTTGGTGCCAATTGGCTTGAAGTCGAACAGACCTTGGTCGCAGTCACTGCACAAAGGCTGGTTGAGCTCACTTGCCCTTTTTGTGAGGATGAGTGTACACCATTTTGTTACAGCGGAGGAAGATGGAAAAGAGCAAGTGTGTTTGAACTTTTATCAGGAAAAAATCTTCATTTGACCATGAAGGAAGCAAAAGGGGTGAAGGTTGACCTAAATTATCGGACTTTAAAGGATGTCATTCGAAAGGGAATTGCCCTTGGCTATATTAAAGAGAGTGAATACGAAAGGCTTGTATATGATGAAACAACATAAATGGACCTTGTTGGAGCAAGCAACTTTTTTAAAAAGGGTTGGTGAGTTATTAGCAAGAGGATATCCGGTTGCAGAGGCAATGGAATCCGTTTCCTTTCAATTACCCCCTTCAAAAAAAGCTGAGTTGGCGGAATGCTTAGTCGCATTAAAAAAGGGCCTCACCTTTCATGAAGTAATAGCAGCCCTTGGATTTCAAAGCGATTTGATCGGCTACGTCTATTTTGCAGAACAACATGGGAGCTTTGCCGAAGCACTACTAGAAGGAAGCGGACTTGCCTTAAGAAAAGCAAAAGACATGCATTCCTTATCCAAGCTCTTGCAGTACCCTCTGGTCTTAATTATTATCACTGGTTTTTTATTTATCTTCGTTGAAAAAATGTTATTACCCAGGTTTACCTCATTATTTGCTTCAATGAACCTTAAGGCAAATTTATTCACAAAAATTGTCTACGCATTTGGACACTACTTTCCAACAGTAGTTTTTGCCTTGTTCATTTTCCTTGTACTATTAGGGGCCTACTACTGGTTCATTTTTCGAAAAATTTCAGTTCTCCAGCAGAAATCACTCCTGGCTAGTCTTCCACTCATAGGAAATTCCCTTAAGTTATTGTATACTCACTATTTTTCCACACAATTAAGTTTTCTATTATCTGGCGGCATTTCCTTTTCGGAGGCACTATTGCTATTTGAGAAAAATAAGAACCAGCCCTTATACAGTGAGCTTTCTAAACAAATCAAGTTAAAACTGGTAACAGGTGAACACCTTGAGTCTATCTTAAGCAGTTTTTCATTTTTCGAGAAGGAATTTCCGCTAATCGTCAAACACGGCCAGGAAAATGGAAAGCTGGATCAGGAATTATTGTTTTACAGCCAGCATTGTATTGTCCTTTTAGAAGAAAAAGTGGAAAAAAGTTTAAAAACCATTCAGCCCATTCTCTATTTATTTATTGGCTTTCTCGTTGTCTCAATGTACTTAGCAATCCTATTACCAATGTTCCATTTGATGGATGGAATCTAAAACGGAGGAAAATAGCTATGAAAAATGAAAATGGTTTTACATTAATCGAAATGATGATTGTTATGCTTATTATCTCAGTTTTGTTAATTATTACGATACCAAATATCACGAAAAATAACTCTAATATTAATAACAAAGGCTGCAGTGCTTTTAAAAAAATGGTTGAAGCCCAGATTCAATCCTATGAAATGGAAAAGGACCAAGCACCGGCATCGATTCAGGTACTAGTCGATGACAACTATTTAAAAACAGATAAATGCCCAGATGGGACACCTGTTGCCATTCAAGCAGACGGATCTGTTGATACAGTTAAGCAATGAAAAACGAACAAGGCTTCACGCTAATCGAATCATTGTTTGTATTAGCGATTTTTCTTATCATAGCCACGGTTTCTGCCACATGTTTTAAACCGCAATATGAAACGCTGGAAATTGAGGAGTTTCTTAATCAGCTTCAGTCAGACCTTTTTTATGGACAGCAATATGCGATTTCCCACCAGCATGCCATTTCTGTCGGAATCTATCCGGATCAGCATTATTACATTTTACGCTACACCCCAACATCAAAGCCTTTTTTAACCAGGTTTTACTCCAATATAATAACTATTTCCCCTGCTACCCTTTCACTATTTTTCGATTTTACTCCGAGCGGGTCTGTGAATAAGTCCGGTTCTCTTACACTCCTTTGTGGAAACAAACAATACCGCTTAACTGTTTTGATTGGGAAGGGACGTTTTTATGTTGTTAAAGAATGATGGGCTTATTTTGGCCGAACTCCTGCTGTCATTATCATGTTTACTAATGCTTAGCTTATTCTTCATCCCTTTGGTCATTGAGTTCAAGGTTAAGGACCGTACTCTTCAGGTTGAAAAGCAAGCCTATCAGCTTTTGTACGATGAGTTAAATACTTTTTTAAACAATCCCCTTTCAACTTCCAATCATTCAGTTGTTCTTAATGGGATTGAATATCAGATTTTTTGGCAGGAAATGGCTGCTTCAGGGCATATGGAGGTGTGCGTGAAGGTTGACAATAATCTTTTTCATCTTGAAGAAAGTATTTGCAAAACTGCAGAATGAACATGCCTTTACACTTGTAGAAATGCTATTTGCCTTTTGGGTTTTTACCATTATAATCTTTTTCATTTCACCGCTTTTAAGTGGCATGGTTCAACACCATGCCACTTCGAAAAGGTTGCAGGAAATGGAGTGGGATGTATTTTCCAGCCAAATCAAAAAAGAAATCCGCATGAGTACAAAAGGGCAAGTTGTTAACAATCGTCTGATATTAACGGAAGATATCGGCAGTGTTACTTTTGAAAAATATGATAATATCCTCCGAAGACGGGTGAATAATACGGGACATGAGGTTTTGCTTCAAAATGTTGCTGAAGTAAATTTTTCACTTTTGCCTAACACAGTAAGAGTAGAAGTAACGGATTTAAATCAAATAGAGCATATTGTAAATGTTGCTACATTTCTCAATTGGAGCGGTAACCCATGATGAAAAATCAGCGGGGATTTACGTATCCATTGACACTTTCACTCTTATTATCGTTCCTAATTTTCTTTTCCATTCAAGTGGACCAGCTGTTAACAGAAGAAAAAATATTCCACGAAACAAAGAACATTTTGTTGGAAGAGTACTATATGTTTATCTCCATGAAAAATGTTGAGAAAAAACTTCAAACTGGCGAAACAATTGCACCAAAGGGTACCTTTCCATATCTTAATGGATCTGTCAGCTATCAAGCCGATTTACCTTCAGGAAGCACGCAAAAAATAACGTTCACGCTTCAGCTTAGGACTGGAGAAATCATTATTGGTATTGGATATTTTGATAAAAATTTAAAAAAGTTAACAAAATGGGTCGAAAAAAACTAACTATGAACCTTTTAGCATGGATATTGGTGTTTGTTACGATTTTAAACTGGACATACTTATCTATAGTAGGTTTTAGGTAGGTGTGTCCATGAAAACGAATGATTATGTTAAATATATGACGCAAACATTTGTAAAATATATTGACCAGCCTAGAGAAGATCGCGTGCGTCAAAGACAGGAAAGGCGGGAAAATAAGGCAGCATTTTGGTATCGTTGGTTTGGTATTATGCCTTATATACTGTATACAGAGGTTAAAAAGAGAAAAAGATCGTAAAGGAGCAGGTATCCCTGTTCCTCTTTTTTTGCATCTTCCAATATTTTTTTGTGAATTATTTCTCATATTTTGAACATTATAAGACTGTAATTGTGAACATTTTCTAAACATATAGTGTTTATATTGTTAACCTCATTCCATAACCCTTGAGGCTGTAATATAATAGAAAATATTATGGGGGTCAGAGGTGAACTAGATGGAACAAACATTAAAAATTACAAACGTATTATCAGATCCAACACGCTATTACATCTATCAATACATTACCAATCGGCATCAAGAAGTGACTGTTCAAGAAGTAGCTGATCATTTTAACATTCATCCAAATGTTGCGAGGCTGCATCTATCAAAACTGGAAGATGTAAATATGCTTGCTTCCGAAACAAAAAAAACAGGTAAAGGCGGCAGACCAAGCAGATTGTACCGTCTATCAGATGATGTAATCCAACTTCACTTTCCATTCCGCGATTATATGCTCTTAGCAAAGGTTGCAATTGAGACTATGGTTTCACTTGGTGAAGCAGGAAAAAAAGCACTATACCATACAGGAAAACGATTTGGTGCTGAAGTAATAGAACAAGAAGTAGCGAAAAAATCATTAGCCAATAATGAATTAGAATTCGAACAAAAAATTAATATCCTAAAAAGTGCTGCAACTCTTGCAGGGTTTTATCCTGAATTTGAAGTAAATGGAGATCAATCCAAAATTTATTTTCAAATCTTTAATTGTCCGTTTAAAGAAGTTGCACAAGATCATACAGATACAGTTTGTAATATGCATCAAGAATTTCTACGAGGGATGTTTGAAGCACTGTTTAGCTCTGCAGAACTGATTGAAAAAGAAAATATGATCACAGGATGCAGCCACTGCAGTTATCAGGCCGTAGTTACTAATTAATCAGAGTTTTCGAATAACTCCTGATATTTACTTTAGGTTTGCTTTTACCTTATAATATTATAGTGATGGTATATAAGGTAAAAGGAGGGATTAAATGGATCGCATGTTTAGAGTTTTAGGTTTTTGGACAGGGATATTTACAGTCATGTTCTGGCTTGGTGGCATGGACAAAACAGCAATGCTCTTCCTTGCTCAAACTGGTTTCTTTGTTCTCCTAAGCTATCTTAAACTATCTGAGCGAATGTATATGTATATATTTGCTGCCTATTTAACCGTTTTCTTTGCCGGCTTTACATATTGGACCACCTTTATGATGCCTCTTAAAGGTCCCTTGCAGTAAAGCTAGCACGTTTTACGTGTAAATGGTGAAAAAACGCTGGAGTCCATCTCCAGCGTTTTTTCTTTTAGTTTGGAAATAATTCTGTTTGATCGTAGTTCATCTCTTTTTCCTGAATGCAGACATGGAACGAAGAACTCATTCCTGTTGGCATGATGAGACTGCGAATCGCACGGTTTCTTTTGCTTTGTTCTGAAAATGGATTAGGGTCAAAATGTTCTTGGAGCTCTTGGAGAATTCCTGCCTTTAATAAGAATTCGTCCTGTCTAAGCTTGGCCGCAAAATGTAACTGCGCCTGGGTTCCCCTTCTGTTCAGTGAATCAAAGTGGATATGTGTTGTAATATCCATCTCTCCGGGATGCTGGAGGACATTTTCAATCATTTGATGCTTATAGTAGCCTCTTAAGCTTCCATTCTTCCTTGGCGGCTGCATCCATTCGTCATCTGTATAACCATAGTCCACTGTTGTAACAAGTCCTCTAACTAGAACCTTTCCCATTTCATCAATCATATTTCCCATATAAAGCGGAATCTCTAATCGCTGTTTCTCATTTAACTCAAAATCATTTTCTTGTAAGAATTGAAGAATAGCTTTGTCGGTTAACGCTACCTTAACTTCATGTAATTGGTCATTTTCGATTCCAACCATTACTTCAAAAAGCTGCCCATTTTCTTTTTCAACAACATGGACAGGCAATGCATCAAATAGTTCATTTGAAAAAATCATCCCTTCGATGGGAGCAAGTTCATTCAAGCCAGCTACTTGTTTAACATGAAAGTCTGTTAATAATTCATTTTGCAATTTACGATGATACGGACTGCTCTCGACAATGATGTATGTAATCGGAGTTTTCACCTTCGATTGCCATTCCTCCAAAAAGGCTCTGGCAAAACGCCCATTCCCTGCGCCTACTTCACAAAATACCGAAGGAAGTGAAGTCTTCGTCACGATAAAGGAGAACCATTTGGCGATCATCCGGC
>JAUZQA010000205.1 GCA_030705665.1 Bacillota bacterium | reverse complement strand
GATTATGCCTGTTGGTGCTCCTAACTTCAGAGAAGCATTACGTATGGGCGCAGAAATTTTCCATAACTTAAAATCAGTTCTTAAAGGTAAAGGCTACAACACTGCTGTTGGTGACGAAGGCGGTTTTGCTCCAAACCTTAAATCAAATGAAGAAGCCATTACAACAATCATTGAAGCGATTGAAAAAGCTGGCTACAAACCAGGCGAAGAAGTTAAAATTGCGATGGATGCAGCATCATCTGAGTTCTACAACAAAGAAGATGGCAAATACCATCTTGCTGGCGAAGGTGTCGTAAAAACTTCTGCTGAAATGGTTGATTGGTACGAAGAGCTTTGCAATAAATACCCAATCATCTCTATCGAAGACGGTTTAGATGAAAACGACTGGGAAGGCCACAAACTTTTAACTGACCGTCTTGGTAAACGAGTTCAATTAGTTGGAGACGACTTATTTGTAACTAATACTAAGAAATTAGCTGAAGGTATCGAAAAAGGTATTGCCAACTCCATCCTGATCAAAGTAAACCAAATCGGTACATTGACTGAAACATTTGATGCAATCGAAATGGCAAAACGTGCAGGATACACAGCTGTAATTTCTCACCGTTCTGGTGAAACTGAAGACAGCACAATTGCTGACATCGCTGTAGCAACAAATGCCGGCCAAATCAAAACAGGTTCCGCTTCCCGTACTGATCGTATCGCGAAGTACAACCAATTGCTTCGCATCGAAGACAATCTTGGTGAAGTTGCACAATTTAACGGAATCAAATCTTTCTATAACCTACGCAAGTAATTTTTAAAAAAGGTGCACCGGGACGCTGGTGCATCTTTTTTTTACGAAGTCTGACACAACTTGTCCTATTGTTTAAAGGTGTGTATTGTGGTACATTTAAAATACTGTGAAATGTACGTCTAACAGGAGGTGTCTTACATGCATGCATTATTTGTAACGTTATTAGTAATCGTTAGTGTCGCCCTTATCATTATTGTTTTATTACAATCTGGAAAAAGCGCAGGCTTATCCGGTGCCATTTCAGGTGGTGCTGAGCAATTGTTTGGAAAACAGAAAGCCCGCGGTATTGATCTGATCCTGCACCGCATTACCGTTGTCCTAGCGGTACTCTTCTTCTTACTCGCTATTGGGGTTAGTTATTTCAAAATATAATATACCGAGATCATAAACCTGGCGGATTTGCTGGGTTTTTTGTTTTTTTTGGATGTTATATATAAGCTAGCTGGCCAATGTTAACTGTCTCTGAATTCTTACCATGCTTCAGGAAAAAAGCGATTTAGGGGAGAAAAAAAGGATTCTACCCGAACTCTAGGGAAACGAGGGGGGCTGGGGAGAAAAAAAGGATTCTGCCCGAACTCCAGGGAAATGAGGTAGGACGGGGAGAAAAACGTGTTATTCTTCTCAAACTCCAGAAAAAAAGGGAGAACGGGTAGAAAAAGGCAAGGATTCTCCCCGTTCTCCAGGAAAAAGAGCGAGGACGGGAAGAAAGGTGCCCCCCTACGTTTTAATTTTTTTTTCATCTGAAACAATATAATAAACGTCTTTTGTTTTACCAACTTGTTCAAAATTCCTGATTAGTATTCTATGGATGGTTTTAATTGATAGGATTTTACACCAATCCTGCACCACAAATGTCGTTATTTTTAAATCGGGAAATAGCCTTTTCAATTCCGCAACATTCCGCAAAACAGCCAATTCAACCGGTTCCACACGTTCGCAAACCGAACAGACCAATGTCTCTCTGTTGTGCACCTTCATAAACACACGCCCACAAAAACATGCAGGTCCTTTTTTTAGTTGTTCATACGTGTAGGGAGGAACTCTTGTAAATGGTGACTTCTTTTTATGAAGAGAAGCCAGTTTTTGTGCAAGTTTAACATCGCGTTCATTTAATTTGCCTGATTTCATTTTTAAAGTATTCATGTAGCGTTTGAGGTGAGCGGGAAAGATAATCGGTAAATTCAGAGGAGCTTGATAGAGATAAAACTCGGGGTTCACAAACACAAGGCGGGATTCAATGGGGTAAGAAAAACCAAGCTCATGGCTTAAACGCCGCAAACGTGATTCACATCGGTCCAATTGCTCCAATGGATCGTCAACTTCATTTCCTGATGCCGTATACCATAAACCGTCTTTCATCATGTAGTCACCATCAAAATTCTTTACATCATTTAAAAACATCCTACCATTCCTCACCAAAACAGAATCAATTTGAAAAACCCTATTATGGTGTTCAAGCAGCAAATCATTGACAGCCAGCCAATCATCGGAAAGATGCGCTTCCGCCAGCCGATCAAACGCCAGCTCACCTATATAACCTTTTTCCAAATTAGAATAATAATGGGCATCGCTAGGACTCAAACTCATTCGCAAATTCAAACTGCGAAACGTTAATAATTCTTCTGATTCACAACGTGCTTTTACAACTTTCATAATTCACCTCCATATTACTTTTATTTTAAAAAACACTTCACCCCCATACAAGCTGCAAATAAGTCTTTTTTCTGGCATCTTATCCATTGCTTTGCTAAAACTATAAGGAGTGGAATAGAAAAGGGGATAACAATGAAAGTCAAGATTACCAAACCATTTACATTTAAAGCCGGAAAAAGAGCAGTGCTCCTCTTGCATGGATTTACAGGAACATCAGCCGATGTCCGTATGCTTGGCCGATTCCTCGAAAAGAAAGGCTATACCTGCCATGCACCACACTACAAGGGACATGCCGTTCCCCCGGAGGAACTCGTCCATACTGGTCCGAATGATTGGTGGCAGGACGTTATAAATGGATTCGAACACCTGAAAAATATGGGTTATAATGAAATTGCCGTAGCCGGACTATCGCTTGGCGGGGTATTTTCTTTAAAATTGGGTTACACTGTTCCTATAAAAGGAATTATTCCAATGTGTGCACCAATGTATATAAAAAGTGAAGAAACCATGTATCAAGGAATTCTTGAATATGCAAGAGAATATAAAAATCATGAAGGAAAATCGCCTGAGCAAATTGAAGAAGAAATGAGACACTTTGAAAAAACACCCATGAAAACACTAAAAGCGCTGCAGGCATTAATTGCAGACGTTCGTGACAATGTGGATCTCATCTATACTCCAACCTTCGTTGTTCAAGCCCGACATGACAAAATGATCAACACTGACAGTGCCAATATCATATACAATAAAGTAGAATCCGATTTTAAAGAAATAAAATGGTATGAACAGTCAGGGCATGTCATTACACTTGATCAAGAACGCAACCAGCTTCATGAGGACGTTTATAACTTTTTAGAAAAATTAGATTGGAATGATGATCTATAAGGAGGAATTTATTTGGAAGATGCTATTCAAAAGCATGTCGACAAGCTTATGCATTACATGAAAGACGAGGCCTATAAACCGCTAACCGTTCAAGAGCTTGAACAAGCCTTCGGGATTGAAGACTCAACCGATTTTAAGGAATTTGTGAAGGCACTCGTTCATATGGAAGAAAAAGGACTGGTTGTCCGCACAAGGAGCAACCGCTACGGGCTTCCTGAAAAAATGAACCTAGTTCGCGGCAGGCTGATAGGGCATTCAAAAGGATTTGCTTTTGTGACCCCCGACGAGCCTGGGATGGATGATATTTTTATTCCGCCAACAGAAACGAATAACGCGATGCATGGAGATACGGTTATGGTCCGTGTGTCAGCAAATGCTACCGGGCAGCGCCGTGAAGGCAGTGTCATTCGGATTCTTGAAAGAGGAACCCAGCAAATCGTTGGGACTTATGTGGAAAGCAAGCATTTCGGCTTTGTGATTCCCGATGATAAAAAATTTGCAAGCGATATTTTTATTCCAAAAGCAGTATCAAAAGGTGCGGTTGAAGGACATAAGGTTGTTGTAAATCTGACAACGTACCCTGAAGGACGAAAAAGTGCGGAAGGTGAAATTGTTGAGATCCTAGGTCATAAAAATGATCCAGGGGTCGACATTCTATCTGTTATTCATAAGCACGGACTGCCGCTTGAATTCCCGCAGGAAGTACTGAAGCAGGCTGAAGAAACTCCGGATACGATTGAGGAAAGCGAATTGGCCAACCGCCGCGACCTTCGCAATGAAGTGATCGTGACGATTGACGGCGCCGATGCAAAGGACCTTGATGATGCCGTTACGGTCACAAAGCTTGAGAACGGGAACTTTAAATTAGGCGTACATATTGCGGATGTCAGCTATTATGTAAAAGAAGGAACACCAATTGACACGGAAGCAGAGGAAAGAGGAACAAGTGTCTATTTGGTTGACCGGGTAATTCCGATGATCCCGCACCGCTTGTCCAATGGAATTTGTTCATTAAATCCGAAAGTCGATCGGTTAACATTGTCCTGTCATATGGAAATCAGTTCGGATGGCACCGTTGTTGACCATGAAATTTTTCAAAGTGTCATTAAAACAACGGAGCGGATGACTTATTATGATGTAAACCGCATCCTCGTTGATAAGGATGAAGAGACCCGCAGTCGCTATGAGCCGCTTGTGCCAATGTTTGAATTGATGGAAGAGCTTGCTTCCACCCTAAGAGAGAAACGGATGAAGCGCGGGGCCATTGATTTTGATTTTAAAGAATCTAAAGTCCTTGTCGATGAAGACGGAAAGCCGACCGATGTGGTCCTTAGAGAACGTTCGGTTGCCGAGCGCTTGATTGAGGAGTTTATGCTGGCGGCTAATGAAACGGTTGCCGAGCATTTCCGCTGGATGGATGTTCCGTTTATCTATCGGATCCATGAAGATCCAAAGGAAGATAAGCTAAGAAGATTTTTCGAGTTTATAACCAACTTTGGCTATATCGTCAAGGGTACTGCCAATGCGGTTCATCCAAGAGCATTGCAGGAAATCATTGAAGAGGTTCAAGGCAAGCCAGAGGAAATGGTTATTTCAACCGTCATGCTGCGCTCGATGCAGCAGGCCAAATATTACCCTGAATGTCTTGGCCACTTTGGATTATCAACTGAGTTTTATACCCATTTTACCTCGCCAATCCGCCGTTACCCGGATACGATTGTTCATCGCTTAATTCGAACCTATTTAATCGAAGGCAAGCTTGATGAAACAACGCGGGAAAAATGGAATGCCCGCTTGCCGGAAATTGCTGACCATACATCGAGAATGGAGCGCAGAGCAGTTGAGGCGGAACGGGAAACAGATGAACTGAAGAAAACCGAATATATGGAAGACAAAATTGGTGAAGAGTATGATGGCATTATCAGCTCGGTGACCAATTTTGGGATGTTTGTCGAACTGCCAAATACGATTGAGGGTCTTGTTCACGTCAGCTACATGACGGATGACTATTACCGCTACGATGAACGCCATTTTGCGATGATTGGTGAGCGGACAGGGAATGTTTTCCGAATTGGCGACGAAATAACAGTTCGGGTCATTAAAGTCAATAAAGATGAAAGATCGATTGATTTTGAAATCGTTGGCATGAAAGGAACGCCGCGAAGGGATCGTACCGCGGCTCCGAAGGTGTTTAAGACAGGCAGCAATGAGAAAAAGCCGCGGCGTGGAAAAGCAGAAGATAAGAATCACCGCGGTGATGCAAATAAATCTGGCAAACAGAAAAAGAAACGCAAGCATTTTGAAAATGAGCCCATCTCAAAAAGCACGAAGCGGAAAAAGAAACGCCGTTAATATGTGACCAATAAAGTAACGGGTTCAGTTGCCTTTCGCAAAATCCGAAAATGTAACCATTTGTAAAATGGCTCAGTTCACAATACTGAGCCATTTTTTATCCCTTTTTTCGATAGCTTCTTTCGAACAAACCCCTGGATAGGCATAATAAAAAAACACAGCTAAAAATAGCCGTGTCTAAAAAGTTAACAATCACCATGTTTATTTAAATGCAGTGGAGGAGGGATGAGCCATCCTTTTTCTTTATTTAAACGAAGCACTTTTGCTCCAAGGGCTGCCTTTTGGTTATGGAATTGACCATACATCATAGCAACGTCTTCCCTGATGGATTTACCGATTACTTGGCTGCAAAGCACTAAACCAGCAGCAATATCAGCGGAAAGTGTAGCTGCAATTGCTGGATCTGGAATTCTTGCACCTACTGGAATATCCTCCAAACATGCATTCGGAGGCTCAGGAGAAGCAGGCGGTAAGCCGACACCGTTTTCTTTTAATAACTCTTCAACCTGTTTTTTTTCTTGCTGGCAAGTTTCAAGTGCTTCTACTAATAACTTCTTTAAATCTTCATCACCTGCGTGGTTCAACATCGTTTGATAACCAGCAATCATACCATTCCCGACTAGTTGCGAAGCCCAAATATCAAAGACTTCCCCGTAGTGTAAAGGTTCTTCCTTTGGATTTCCAGATAAAATTCCCATCGTTATCCTCCTTAGTGAATATGAAAATCTGCTCATAGTAAGTGCCACCTCTCTTTAAGCACTGTAATAGCTTTTCCTACACTAGAAAAGAATATAGATAATTTCACTTTGTTAATTTTGTTAACTCTCATTTTATATAGAAATTTTGTTTTTGTCTTCAACTATTGGATGGAATACAAACCAACCAAGTTAGTTGCCGACACTCTCGATGAGAAAAGGGCTCACTTTCCGTTTTGAACAAAGTCTGATAAAATAGAATGACAGTAAAGAGGTGATTGTATGCCAAAGGGTGAAGGCAAGGTTGTATCACAGAACAAAAAGGCTTACCACGATTATTTTATCGAGGAAACATATGAAGCTGGGCTTGTCCTCCAGGGTACAGAGATTAAATCCATTCGTGCTGGCAAATGTAATTTGAAGGATTCGTATGCCAGAATTCAAAATGGGGAAGCATGGTTGTATAGCATGCATATCAGTCCATATGAACAGGGAAACCGTTATAACCATGATCCGCTAAGACCGAGGAAACTTTTGCTCCATAACAAGGAAATTGCTAAACTGTATGGCGAAGCAAAAGAAGCAGGTATGGCGCTTGTGCCGTTAAAGGTGTATTTGAAAAATGGCTTTGCAAAAGTATTGATTGGCTTAGCCAAAGGTAAAAAGAATTATGACAAGCGGGAAACCTTGAAGAAAAAAGAAGCAAACCGCGAAATTGAGCGGGCATTTCGTGATCGCCAAAAGATATAGTTTCCAATTAATTTACAAAAGCTTACAATTGAAATCTACTTCAAGTATGTTATAATAACTTATGTCGCAAGGGATTGCGGCGATAACTTAAAGCTCAAGTATTCTTGAGTATCCTAACGTCAAACTTGCCTAATTAAGCAGTTGACCATTTTATATGGGGACGCTACGGATTCGACAGGGGTAGTTCGAGCTTAGGTTGCGAGTCGAGGGGATCGGCCTCGT
>JAUZQA010000204.1 GCA_030705665.1 Bacillota bacterium | reverse complement strand
TGTTCTTTTTAAGGAAGGATAAAGGAGGTGCCAAAGAATGAACAGCAATGAAATTTATGTTAGTCTTGACATCGGTACGTCCAGTGTAAAGGTCATCATTGGAGAAATGGTCAATGATACTCTCAATATTATTGGCGTTGGAAATGTCAAGTCACAGGGATTAAGAAAAGGATCTATTGTTGATATAGATGAAACAGTTCATTCGATAAAAAAAGCAATTGAACAAGCTGAAAGAATGGTTGGTATGGAAATCAGGCAGGTTATTGTTGGAATACCTGGTATTCATGTTTCCCTCCAGCCTTGCCATGGTGTTGTAGCTGTTTCAAGCCAAAACCGGGAAATAACGAATGAGGATGTTGTCCGTGTAATTGATGCAGCACAAGTAGTCTCGATCCCACCGGAGCGAGAAATTATCGGGGTTGTGGCCAAACAATATATTGTGGATGGACTAGATGAAATAAATGATCCACGTGGAATGATTGGTGTCCGCTTGGAAATGGAAGGCACTATTGTGACTAGTTCTAAAACCATATTGCATAATACACTCCGTTGTGTTGAACGGGCGGGTCTGGAGATCTTGGATATCGCTCTTCAGCCGCTTGCAGTTGGTTCTTTTGCTTTATCAAAGGATGAGCAGAATTTAGGAGTAGCACTTCTAGATTTAGGCGGCGGTTCTTCAACAATCGCGTATTTTGAGCAGGGACAGCTAAAGGCTGCTGGGGTTATTCCAGTAGGCGGGGACCACATTACAAAGGATATATCAATTGGTCTTAGGACATCAACTGAGGATGCTGAAAAAATCAAAATGAAGCATGGACATGCTTTTTATGATGATGCATCAGAAGAAGAAGTATTCAGCGTTCCAATTATTGGAAGCGACCAACATCAACAATTTAACCAGCTTGAGATTTCTGATATCATTGAAGCAAGAATGGAAGAAATTTTTGAATTAGTTGTTCAAGAAATGAGACGAATAGGTATACGGGATTTACCAGGGGGATATGTTTTAACTGGTGGGGTTGCCAATATGCAAGGGGTACTTGAACTTGCAGAAGAGCTCCTGCAGGCTAGAGTGCGTATAGCGGCTCCCGATTATATTGGTGTTCGAGAACCACAATATACGACGGCGGTTGGATTGATTAAATATGCCTATAAGAATGCTAGATTACCAGGAGGGCACTCCTTGGAACCATCACCTGTTACTGTTGGGGAACCTGCAGAAAAACGGATTCCTAAACAACAACAGCAGCAACCTAAAGTAAAGCCAGAAAAACATCCGGAAGAAAAAATGTCATCGAAAGTGAAAAAATTCCTTAGTACCTTTTTCGAATAATCAAAAAAGTGTAAAGGGCTATCGATGAATTAGGAGGATTTGTCATGTTAGAGTTTGATACAAATTTAGATTCTCTTGCTACCATAAAAGTCATCGGGGTTGGCGGTGGTGGAAATAATGCGGTGAACCGAATGATCGAACATGGCGTTCAAGGTGTTGAGTTTATCGCTGTCAATACAGATGCTCAAGCATTAAACCTGTCTAAGGCAGAAGTTAAGATGCAAATAGGTGCCAAATTGACCAGAGGTCTTGGAGCCGGAGCAAATCCTGAGGTTGGGAAAAAAGCAGCAGAAGAGAGTAAAGAACAACTTGAAGCAGCATTAAGCGGTGCTGATATGGTATTTGTTACAGCAGGAATGGGAGGCGGAACAGGAACCGGAGCAGCCCCTGTCATCGCCCAAATTGCTCGGGATCTTGGGGCATTAACCGTTGGAGTTGTAACAAGACCATTTACATTTGAGGGAAAAAAGCGTGCTAATCAAGCCTCTGGCGGAATTGGGGCTATGAAAGAAGCCGTCGATACTTTAATTGTCATTCCAAATGACCGATTGTTAGAAATTGTGGATAAAAGTACGCCAATGCTTGAAGCTTTCCGTGAAGCGGATAATGTTCTTCGTCAAGGGGTTCAGGGTATTTCTGACTTAATTGCTACCCCTGGTCTTATCAACCTTGACTTTGCTGATGTAAAAACGATTATGTCAAGCAAGGGTTCTGCATTGATGGGAATTGGAGTGGCTTCAGGTGAGAACCGTGCAGTAGAAGCAGCTAAAAAAGCTGTCAGCTCGCCTTTATTGGAAACTTCAATCGATGGTGCTCAGGGAATCTTAATGAATATTACTGGCGGAGTGAATTTAAGCCTATATGAAGTTCAAGAAGCTGCTGATATTGTTGCTTCGGCATCAGATCAGGAAGTAAATATGATTTTTGGTTCTGTTATCAATGAAAACCTTAAGGATGAAATTATAGTAACGGTTATTGCGACTGGTTTTAGAGAGGATGTATCACAACCTAAAATCACCAGGCCTTCATTTGGACAAGTTAAACCCAATATTGGTGTAGTGAAAAGAGAACCAAAACGGGAAGAGCCGCAGCAAGATCCACAACCGCAGCGGACATCTTCTTCATCACAGGAAGACGCTTTGGATATACCAACCTTCTTGCGCAACCGTAACCGCAGAAGATAAATAATGATAGTAAACAAAGGCATAGCCCATCTGGAGCTATGCCTTTTTATTTGTAAATAGAACAAAATATATCAGACAAAATCCCCTTAAATTTCTGTTTTTTTGTTAACAGAAAATGACAGTATTAGCATGATAGATACGATATACTTTTCCCTAAACAGAAAGAAAAATGGTAGAAAGGTCGATGAACACAGCGATTTGGATGTTCCTGCGGAGGATTAAAAATGACTGTTTATTTGGATGTTATTTGGTTGTTAAACTTTCTATTTGATAGCCTGCTCCTTTATTTAACGGCCCTTTTTCTAAAGCGTAAGATTCGCATTTGGAGGCTGGCCGCAGGTGGTTTAATTGGATCATTGATTATCATCCTGGCATTTACCCCAATGAGTAGTATGACGAACCATCCAATCAGTAAATTCATTTGTTCAATCCTCATGATTCTTTCCGTATTCGGCTACAAAAGATGGAGTTACTTTTTTAAAGGATTGATGACCCTTTATTTAGCTACTTTTTTACTTGGAGGTGCACTTATTGGAGCGCACTATTTTATTCAATATGATTCCAGATTAACAACAAATGTAATCCTTTCAAGTGCTCAAGGATTTGGTGATCCAATCAGCTGGCTGTTTGTGTTACTCGGTTTTCCGATTGCATGGCATTTTTCTAAAACCAATATAGAGAGTTTGGAAATGGTAAAAATTCAATATGACCAAATTGTGGATGTCAACGTTTCGATTAATGGAGATGTTCTAGTCTTTAAAGGATTAGTTGATAGTGGTAACCAGCTTTATGATCCATTGTCGAAAATGCCTGTAATGTTTGTTTCCATAAAACAGCAATTTGAACGGGTTTCTGAGCCGATAAGAACGCTAGCAAATGATGGAGAGGCTGTGATTATGGGCAGCAGGGAAATCCCGGTAGAATGGCAAAATAGGCTTAGAGTCGTTCCGTATAGTGTGGTTGGACAAGAGAGGCAACTGATCGCAGCGATTAAACCTGATCAGATCGCAATCAGCAAGGATGATGATGTGTACATGTGTGAAAAAGGACTCGTGTCATTCACCATGCAGCAGCTTTCCGCTGACAATGCTTTTGAATGTATCGTACATCCTAAAATGCTGACGGGATCAAAAAACAGCAAGGATTCAGAGAAGGTAAGCTAATATTACTATACTCAGGAAAAACGCAATTTAGAAGGAGGAACATTCATGAAAAAGTGGCGGCTTCACCTATCATATCTTTGGTACAAAATCCTTATTAAACTTGGAATCAAAACCGATGAAGTCTATTATATTGGCGGAAGTGAAGCATTGCCGCCTCCTTTAAGTAAAGATGAGGAGGAACTTTTATTAAAAAAATTGCCTAGTGGCGATAAGGCGGCCCGTTCCATCTTAATTGAACGAAATTTAAGACTGGTCGTTTATATTGCAAGGAAATTTGAAAATACAGGGATAAATATTGAAGATTTAATCAGTATTGGAACCATCGGCCTTATCAAAGCGGTAAATACCTTTAACCCTGAAAAGAAAATTAAACTTGCTACATATGCTTCGAGATGTATTGAAAATGAAATTCTCATGTATTTACGGAGAAACAATAAGATAAGATCAGAAGTATCTTTTGATGAACCATTAAACATTGACTGGGATGGGAATGAACTTTTACTATCCGATGTCCTTGGAACAGATGAGGATATTATAACGAAGGACCTTGAGGCAAATGTAGACCGCAAGCTGTTAACAAAAGCATTACATCAACTCTCTGACCGTGAAAAACAAATTATGGAACTGCGCTTTGGCCTCGCAAATGGCGAAGAAAAGACACAGAAAGATGTGGCCGACATGCTTGGTATCTCACAATCATATATTTCGAGACTAGAAAAAAGAATCATAAAAAGACTCCGTAAAGAATTTAATAAAATGGTTTAATCAAAAAATATTTTTAAAAAATAAAAAGGCATTATTTAAGGAATTTTACTATATTTCAATAATTTTTGGCTGTCTTAAGGATTAGGACAAGTGCATATTTTTCCTTCTCAAGGAGATACTGTTTTTTGTACAGCAACTCCTGTGAGGAGGGAAAAGAGTTTGACTCGAAATAAAGTTGAAATTTGCGGTGTCGATACATCAAAACTTCCTGTTTTAAAGAACGAAGAAATGAGATTACTCTTCAAGCAAATGCAAGCGGGCGATATTAGTGCCCGTGAAAAACTAGTCAACGGAAACCTGAGACTTGTATTAAGTGTCATCCAACGATTTAACAATCGGGGCGAGTTTGTTGATGACCTGTTCCAGGTTGGCTGTATTGGACTTATGAAATCTATTGATAATTTTGATTTAGGTCAAAATGTAAAGTTCTCTACCTACGCAGTACCAATGATCATTGGAGAAATTAGACGCTATCTGAGGGATAATAATCCGATCCGGGTTTCGCGGTCACTTCGCGATATTGCTTATAAGGCATTACAGGTCAGGGAACGGTTAATGAGTGAAACATCCCGTGAGCCTACGGCAGAAGAAATTGCCAAGGTCTTGGACGTTCCACATGAGGAAATCGTTTTTGCCCTGGATGCAATTCAAGATCCTGTATCTTTATTTGAGCCCATTTATAACGACGGTGGAGACCCGATTTATGTGATGGATCAATTAAGTGATGAAAGAAATAAAGACACACATTGGATTGAAGAATTAGCCTTAAAAGAGGGAATGAGAAGGTTAAATGACCGCGAAAAGCTAATCCTTAGGAAACGCTTCTTTCAAGGAAAAACACAAATGGAAGTCGCTGATGAAATTGGAATCTCGCAGGCACAGGTCTCAAGGCTTGAAAAAGCAGCTATCAGACAAATGAATAAGAATATCCAAAGTTAATGGATAAAGCTGCCCAAAAGGGCAGCTTTATCAGATTGTCGAGAAAGGGAATTTTTCTCGGCATTTTTTTTTGCAGGATTTATATTCCTGCAAATGGGCCTGTTGATTTCCGCTCCGGGCACTCGCTTTCCGCAGGGAGGTCCTGGAGCCTCCTCGGCGCATTGGCGCCTGTGGGGTCTCCAGTGCCCTCCGCTCCAATCAACAGGGAGTCAGAACAACCTAGAGTATTGCAACACACTTTTTCTATCCTTGCTTAGTGTTTTGCAATCTTTTTTTAATTTAACTGGCTTTACTAGAAGAGCCTGTTCACCTACAATCCTCGTATTCACAGTAGCGAAGCCCATGCATCTCCTTTGAGCCTGCGAAGCTTAGCTTCTTTTTTTCCTTTCTAAATTTATATTAATTAGTAGAGCTGAAGGTCTTTATTTAAAACACCTGTTGATTGGCGCGGAAGGCACGAAGACTCCTGCACGCCCGTGGAAAGCGAAGTGCCTGGAGCGCCCATCAACAGACATGTTCAACGCGGTGATTTATTACCAGCTTTATTTTTTTCTAAAGGTTTTATTAAAGCTAGAGACTCATATATTTTCTATAGTACACTTTTCGGGGAGGTTACTTAATGGTTAGAATATCTGAATTTCAAATAAAAGATGTTGTGAATATTTCTGATGGAAAAAAACTAGGTAATATTGGAGATATTGATATTAACTTGACAACCGGAAAAATTGAGGCAATTGTTATTGGAAAAAGCGGAAGGATGCTTGGATTGTTTAGCAAGGATGAAGACATCGTCATTCCGTGGCGCAACATATTAAAAATTGGAGAAGATGTTATTTTAGTCCGATATTCAATAGCTGATCCTACAACTTCAGATCTTGTGAATGATTAACAGATTATTGGTGACAGTAACCAATTCTTTTGCTAATTATGGTAGACTATAGAAAAACATAAAGAGGGAATTTCATGGAACCATTTGTTTTACAGCAAGAATCCTTTTTTGTTATCAAAAATTGGACGGACCAATATAAGAATTTAGTCGCAGGAATGACGACGAAAAATGATGGATATAGTCAAGAAGCCTTTAATAGTTTGAATCTTGGTTTTCACGTTGGTGATGTGCACATAGACGTTTGTGCGAACCGTCAAAAAGTGGCAGATGACATTGATTTTCCGTTGGAGCATTGGGTTGGTGCTGAACAAATCCATGAAAACCTTATACAAAAAGTAACCAAGGCAGACAGGGGAAGAGGTTCTAACCTTTATGAAACGTCTTTTAAGGGAATAGATGGTTTTTATACGGATGAAAAAGGAATATTATTAACATTATGCTATGCAGATTGTGTTCCGCTCTTTTTTATGGCCCCCGAGCGGGGAATGATTGGTGCTGCACACGCGGGCTGGAGGGGCACCGTTAAGCAAATTGGAGCGGAAATGGTCGAGTTGTGGGGGATGGAGGGCATTCGCCCCCAGCAAATTTTTGTCACAATAGGCCCATCAATATGTAAAAAATGTTATATTGTAGATAATCGTGTTATCGATTTAGTTCAAAATATACTAGTAGATGTCGAGGAAAAACCATATAATTTAGTAAAAGAAGATGAATATTGTTTAGATTTACGCGAAGTGAATCGGCTGGTGCTGCTAAAAGCGGGAGTGCCTGAAGAAAACATTACCCTTACAGGATATTGTACCAGCTGCGACCAGGATAAATTTTTCTCACATCGCCGCGACCGTGGTCAAACGGGGAGAATGTTAAGCTTTATCGGCTGGAAGGAGGATTCTTGTTTTTGATGAAAGTTTCTGTAAAGCTTGAAGCGATAAAACAACAAATAAATGAAGCCTGTCAAAAGGCAAACAGAAATCCAGAAGAAGTTAGACTCATTGCCGTCACTAAATATGTGAGTAAAGAAAGAGCGATGGAAGCACTTGAAGCAGGTGTTACAGACCTTGGAGAGAATCGTGATGAAGGTCTCTTGGCAAAATGGGAAATCTTAC
>JAUZQA010000203.1 GCA_030705665.1 Bacillota bacterium | reverse complement strand
CCCTAAAATTGGAAGCCACATTTATGATTTGCCTCCTTTAGTGTCTTTCACAGGTTCCATGAAACGGATATGTATAGGATTATCATAGGCAGGAATCGTTATGTTTTCACTTGGTGGTGAAATGGTCAACTTTAAGTTATCAATAAAAAATTCCTCTGTTGATTTTGAACCTTGCATCCGATTATATAGTTTTTCTGCTTTTTGCTTTGTTTCAGCAATAACCTTAACTTCGATGGGAAGGGTTTTTATCGTATGACCATCAATTTTTGTATCAGAGTTGATATCACGAATAACTGTGGTATTTATTACCCTTTGACCGTCAATGGAAACATACTTAGCTTCATACATATTCAATTCATTTAATAGTTTTTTTAATAGATCGGGAGAAATCACTTTTGTTACTGGTTCGCCAAGTCTGATATTTTCCAGTACTGGTTCAATTTTCAGAACAATTCCCGGACCATTTACTTCAGTCATCCCAGCTTCAACCTTAAGTTCTTGTAAAGTATTTTTCAGGGTTTCTTCTTTACTTTGCTTTTTTTTCGATTCATATGAATTAATTTTTTCATCATTCGATCGGATTTCCTTTAATAAATTGGTTTCCAATTCTTTTTCAGATAAAAGTGCTTCGCGCAATTGCCATATATCCCTTGTATCACGCTCAATTGGTTTTTTTACCGATTGAAATTGGACGGCAATCATAAATCCAATGATTAATGTAATAATGAAAAAACTTAATTTTCTATTTGATTTGCCCACTTAGTTCTCCCCACACCTTTTAATTTCCTTAGGTGGACACTTAAGGCATTAAACTAACCTCCCAGGATTGGGTCCAGCACAATATCATCTTGCTTTTCAATTTTAAAGACAATATTATCCTGTACCAACTGATCTCTTACCCCTCCTGTAAGATTTAATGCTGCAGATAATATATCCGGGTCGCCAATAGCTGTAATGACAAATGGAGCAGGGTATTGGTTTCCATCCACCGTAATGACCGGACCATTACAAACTATATAGGAGCGGCTGGACAATCTTTGTCCGTTTATGGCTACTGCAGACGCTCCAGAGATATAAAGTTCGTTAACCACTTTAAAAACATGCATTTCATGAACAAGATAATTGTTTACATTTGGGTCCTTGGGATTATATGCTCCGTCTGCTAAAGTAACTTTAATACCTTTCCCTTGAATCTTTACTTGTCCAAGAAACATCCGATACTTTTCCGCATCCTCTGCAAAATTATGGTAGCCAGCCGTTTCCTTTGAAAGCTCCTGTTCATTTTTCAACACTTTCGCCTGTTTCACACTTAATTCATTTTCGAGCTTTCGGTTGATTTCTTCTTGAGCGTTAAGCTGATTTCTCAGGGCAATTGTTTTTTCCCATTGTTTATCGGAAAGTTTATTTGCCTTGGATTCATTTTCCTTTTGCGTTAGTTGATAGGAATAAGCCAGCATATATCCAAGAACAAGACATACAAACGATAAAACAATATACCTATTTTGTACTCTTATTTTTTTCAACAGGACCTGCCCCTTTTGCTGCTGGTGCGTAAGCCTTAAAATAGGATCCCACTTCTAAATCAATGATGCCTTTTTTACCAGGGTCCAGTTGGCTTATAATGGAAGGATAATGTGTCATTTTTTCAGAAAAACTTTTAATTGAGGCACTCACTTCAAAACCATCGTTCATGAATAATGTAATATGGAACTGATCCGTTTTACTAGGTTCATAGTGGATTTCCGAAACAGAATTGAGGACAACTTTAGGTAATTTCCCAATCTCTTTTAACATTTCCTTAAGAACCGTTCCCTCTTTAAAGCCTATTAAAATCGGAGCATTGATGGGAACCCTGCCCGTTTTTCTATTTTCCAAAATAGCACCATTTTCTAAAACGGGGTAATAAAAAGAATCCTTTTTCAGATAAGCTAGCTTTTTATATTCAGTGATCCTAATCTCAATTGAATTGAGCCAGTTCATTCCTACATCAGCTGTTTTGATTTCCGGATAGCGCTCAAGATTTGAGGCAATTTCGCCTTTCTTAACCGTCCAGATATTTGTGCTTTTTGATATTCCTGTTTTCTGAATAATTTCTTGACTTGAATAAAATTCATTTCCTTTTACAGTGATAGCCTTAACCCGACTTAATGGTGATTGAATATAGGCAACAATAACGATAAGAGCAAAAAATAAGAATAAAAGAAAGATCAACCTTCTATTTGCTTTTCTGCGTCTCTGCTGCTTTAACTTTGGGATTCGTTCCTCAAGGGAGACAACATTTTCCTTTTCCATATTTCCCCTCCCCACACACCATAATTGTCGTGGAAGCTTGTCCAACCATTTTATTCAAATTTGAAGGATCCCTTCTTAATGCGAAAACAACGGCACGATTTTCCATGCCGTCATTCAACTTTTTTACGCATATTGAGCCATTGATAATGAGTAATTATACCACATTTATGGTAATTAGTGAGATTTATTTCCTGTTATTTTCTGCCGATTATTTCCACTTCTGTCTCCATCTTGATTTGATACAAATCAAAGATCGTGTCCTTTACATGTTGAATCACATCTAGTACATCTTGTGCGGTAGCGTTCCCTGCATTGACGATAAAATTCCCATGCATTTCCGAAATTTTGGCACCGCCAATTGAGAAGCCCTTTAATCCAGCTTCCTCAATCAGCCTTCCAGCAAAGTTCGGCAGCGGATTGCGGAAGATACTTCCTGCACATGGGAAATTCCATGGCTGTGTTTCTTTTCGATAATCTTTATTTTTTTGCATGACCTTTACAATTTCAGTCCGATCCCCATGGGAGAGCTTAAAAATAGCTTCGATTACAATCCCGGGGCGCTTTTTTTGTAAAATAGAGGTTCGGTAGGAAAACTCCATTTCCTCGTTTGACAGCCATTCCATCGTTCCATCTGCAAATAAAATATGGGCTCGGGTTAAAATCTTACTGATATCCGAACCATGTGCTCCGGCATTCATGTAAACTGCACCGCCTACAGAACCTGGAATTCCGCTGGCAAACTCCAGTCCTGATAGACCTTTTTTACTAATCATTGTTGCAAGGCTTACAAGTGAGTAGCCACTCCCAACTTTAACCTCGTCTCCGTTTATTTCAACCTTTGCCAGGTCTGCGCCTAAACGAATAACTGCCCCTTCAATCCCTTTATCTGAAACAAGCAGATTTGATCCTCTGCCGATTGCTCTCCACTTTATGTTGTGTATTTTAATAATCTCCATAACCTTATCTAAGCTTTCGACGGAGGAAGGTTCAATAAACAAGTCAGCAGGCCCGCCAATTTTCATCGTTGTATATTGGGAAAGTGGTTCGTTTTGTTTAACAATACCAATATTTAATGCTTGCAGTTCCTTGAATATTTCGTCCATGTATTAACCTCCCTTTCTTTACTATGTTCGTTAGTTTAGTTTATGCCCGGGATTCAATTGGGCTACTTTTGTTTTTCATTTATTAATTGTTTGATCACAGCAAAAAGTCTTTGTGCTGAATCGGGGACACCCATCTTTTTGGCCTTTGTTTTCATTGCCGTTAATTTATCTTGATCTAATAAAATAGAATCTATTTGCTTTATAAGGCTCTTTGAATTTAAATCTTTTTCCAGCAACAGTTCCGCTGCTCCATGGTCACTCAGTGAACGTGCATTCTTTTCCTGATGATTGTTTGTTACGTATGGGCTTGGTACTAGGATACTAGGAATTCCCAGTGAAGTTAATTCCGCTAGTGTTGTTGCTCCCGCCCTCGAAACAACAAGGTCAATTCCAGCAAGAACCTCTGGCATATTATGGATAAATGGTTTAATGATCACATTTTCTGGACTCCCGACAAGCTCTACTTCTTTTTTTACGGCTTCGTAATGGACATCTCCCGTGATATATAGAATCTGATATGGTTTTTTACCGAAATCTGATAAAGATTTAACAACCGCTTCATTGATTGGCCTTGCCCCGCGGCTTCCCCCAAAAATCAATACAGAAGGCATGGTTGTGCTTAGTCCAACAGAGAGCCGGCCGCGAATTCCATCCTGCCCAATCACCTCAGTTGCCCGTGGATTACCAGTTAAGATCACCTTATCCGCAGGAAAATAGTCCTTTGCTTCATCAAAACAAATCGCAATTTTATTTACATAGCGGCTTAAGAATTTATTGGTTAAACCAGGAACACTATTTTGTTCATGAACGATCGTTGGAATTTTCAGCTTAGCTGCTGCATATACAACAGGACCGCAAACATAACCACCAGTACCAATGACGACGTCCGCATTAAATTCTTTTAATATTTTTTTACTGTCGCTTACCCCTTTTAAAAACCGATAAACTGTTTTTACGTTTTCAAATGAAAGCTTCCGCTTAAAGCCTGTTATATGTATGGATTTAAAAGGAATATTTTCTCTAGTTACAAGTTTGCTTTCCAGCCCATTTGTCGTGCCTATATATAAAAATTCAGCATCTTTTGTTTCTTTTTGAATTTCTCTGATAAGGGCAAGGGCAGGATAAATATGGCCTCCTGTTCCACCACCGCTAATCACTATTTTCATACCAACCACTCCAATAAAAAATTACAGAACATTAACCCAACCCATTCTACTATAAAATAGAAGAAAAAAACGGATCTGAAAAAAGAATGTTAGAGAAATGTAACAATGCGTAATCCATTATAGAATATCTTATTTCAGCTTTAAACAAAAAGAACCCTGTTTAGAACAGGGTATTGTATAATTTATGAAAATTAATACCTTGCGTATCTGCTAATATTTAGCAGAACCCCTATCGCCATGAGCATTAGCGTTAGCGATGATCCACCGTAGCTTAGGAATGGTAAAGTAATCCCCGTTACGGGCATTAATCCTGTAACAACACCAATATTAATCATGACTTGTATAGCAACCATAGCAATAATTCCGACTGCTAGGAAACTGCCGTAAAGGTCCGGAGCCCCAAGAGCAATTCTGATGCCTCTCCATAACAAGAGGGAAAATAACAGTAAAACAAAGGAACCGCCAATAAATCCCAGTTCTTCGGAAAGAATGGCAAAAATAAAATCGGTTTGTGGCTCTGGCAGGTAAAAAAACTTTTGGCGGCTTTCCCCTAAGCCAAGCCCAAATAGGCCGCCAGGTCCAATTGCATATAAGGATTGGATGATTTGAAATCCGCTTCCTAACGGATCTGACCATGGATCTAAGAAAGACGTTATTCTTTTCATCCGATATGGAGCTGAAATAATTAATCCAACAAAACCTGCAACTCCCATTAAGCCTAATGCAGCAAAATGACTAATTCTTGCCCCTGCAATAAAAATCATGACGACACAGGTTCCCATCATCACCGTACCCGTTCCCAGGTCTGGTTGAAGCATAATCATAGCAAAGGCAGCGAAAGCTAATCCTAACGATGGGATAAGTCCTTTTGTAAAGGAGGTAATGAGCTTTTGCCGCTCTGATAAGTATTTGGCCAAGAATGCGATCATCGCCAATTTCATAAATTCAGAAGGCTGAATTGAAAAAGCCCCAACACCAATCCAACTTCTGGATCCATTTCGGACATTTCCCACACCAGGGATCAAAACAAGAACTAATAAAACAAAGCAAACAATTAAGATTGTTTTGGCATGTGTCCGCCATGTCCAATAATTGACATTCATGATGAAAAACATTGCCGCAATTCCTACCCCTGCAAACAGCATTTGTCTTTTAGCAAAGAAGAATGAATCATGAAACTTATACTCTGCCCACACTGCGCTCGCACTGTACACCATGATAAGTCCCACCGTCAGGAGTGTTAGTGTTACAATTAATAAAATATAATCAGGAGTTGTTCTCTTTGTCGGCACCTATACCACACCTCGAAGACAAGAAGTTTAGAGCCTTAAAGTCCATTACACCCAATAGAATCTGTAAGACAAGCCCTTACTTAAGCTTATGCACAGCTTCGATAAAAATGTCTCCCCTGACTTCGAAAGTTTTATATTGATCCCAGCTTGCACAAGCAGGTGATAACAAAATAACATCCCCTTCTTCGGATTGCTGGTATGCAACAGGCACAGCTTTGTCAACATTATCGACACGGATGATTTGTTTTATTCCTGCTTCTTTTCCAACACGCTCTATTTTCGGTGCTGTTTGCCCAAATGTAATAAGAGCTTTCACATTTTTTAAATAGGGAATAAGCTCGTCAAACTCATTGCCGCGATCTAAACCTCCGGCAAGAAGAATGACAGGCTGTTTAAAAGCAGCTAATGCATGAACGGTTGCCAATATATTAGTTGCTTTTGAATCGTTATAAAATTTTCTGCCGGAAACTTCAGCAACATATTGCAGACGATGCTTCACTCCAGTAAATGTTCGCAGCACTTCGTTAATCGCAGCATTGTCAACGCCCGAAAGCTTCGCAGCTGCCATTGCACATAAAATATTTTCAAGATTGTGTGCACCAGGAAGCGCAATATCTTCTATTTGCATAACCTTTTCCCCATTAAAACAAATCCAGCCATCACTTACGTACGCACCTTCAGTTAATTCATTTTTAGCAGAAAAAGGGATAATTTTTGCCTTTGATGTATTGGCAATATTCATTACATCAGGCTGCTCAGCATTTACAATTAGGTAATCCGCAGCAGTCTGGTTTTTGGTAATATTTGCTTTTGCTGCTATGTATTCCTCTCTTGTTCCATGGTAGTCTAAATGAGCACTGTAAAGGTTGGTAATAATCGCAATATGCGGATTAAATGTATGAATCCCCATAAGTTGGAATGACGACAATTCAATTACAATTGTATTTTCTTTTTCCGCCTTCTGGGCAACCCCTGATGCTACTTTTCCAATATTCCCAGCAATTAATGGCTGTTTATCACCAGTATTTAGCATTTCATACACTAAAGTAGTGGTTGTTGTTTTTCCATTTGTACCAGTAATACCGATAAAAGGCGCATCAGAAATTTGATAGGCTAGCTCCACTTCGGTAATAACAGGGATCTCTTTTTCAAGTGCTCCTTTGATCATCGGATTTGTATAAGGAATACCAGGGTTTTTCACGATTAGTTCAAACCCTTCCTCAAGAAGCTCAATGGGATGTTCCCCGCAAATCACTTTGATTCCTTGCTCCAAGAGCCCCTGTGCCTCAGGGTTTTCTGATAATGGCTTTTTATCATTAACCGTTACAAATGCTCCAAGCTGATGCAAAAGGGCAGCAGCTTCTACACCACTTTTGGCTAAACCAAGTACAAGAATTTTTTTATGATGATACGTTTTAATCTGCTTCACTTACAACCACACCTCGATATAGATTCCTATAATGGCAAATAACAATCCAACACTCCAGAAGGTTACGACTACTCTCCATTCAGACCAGCCGCTTAACTCATAATGATGATGCAATGGGCTCAT
>JAUZQA010000202.1 GCA_030705665.1 Bacillota bacterium | reverse complement strand
AGTCTGAGAACTTGACATATAGGTTCCATATCCAAATCCGATTAGTGCTCCAGCAATCAAAAGAAGGATGCCGATATGTGATTGGCTGAGCACAAATAACCCAATAAATAAAGAAATTAGTGTCGGGTACATGATAAAATTTGGTCCCTTTAAATCAAACATACGCCCAGAAAATGGTCTTGTTATCAGAACCGCGGCAGCATATACAACAAAGAAGAAACTAGCTGTTGTGGAGATATTATTTTCTTTTGCAAAGAACGAAAGGAAAGATAAAATCCCCGAATAACAGAAAGCGGTAACTGTTGCCACTAACGTAATAGGAACAGACTTTTTCTCCATTAAATTTGATAATTTGAATCCTCTTAATTCTGCTTTTTGCTCTTCTGTTAAAGTAATTTCTTTCACTTCTATGAAAAAGGATAGAACCAGTGCGACCCCGATACAGGTTAAACAAAAAACAAAAATCATCGAAAAGTGAAAATGCTGCTGAATAAACATACCGATAAATGGACCGATAGCCGTAGCCAATGTCATGCTCAGAGCAAAATATCCGATTCCTTCTCCTTTTCGGGTTTTTGGAATTACTTGGGCTACAACCGTCCCTAATACCGTACCAGCCAGTCCAAAAGCAAAGCCATGTAATAAGCGGTTCGCTAATAACATTCCAAAACTATTCACACCGAAATAGAAAACTGCCGAGAAAACCATAATAATAAGCCCAGTGATGAGAAGCTTTTTTCTGCCCATACGATCAATGTATTTTCCACCAATGATCCTACCGACTAGTGCTCCAATTACAAATATACTAGATGCTAAGCCTGCTTGACTTTGATTGGAATGAAATTCATTTACCGCAAATACAGAGATTGTTACCATTAATAAATAAAATGTTAACATGAGAAAGAAATTTGTTACTAAAATCCCTATATAACTTTTTGTCCATAATTTTTCTTTCAAACTATTTCCTCCTTTTTATATCATTTTTCCATCACATGAACTAGGCTTTAATCGTAGATATTGGTAGACACAATTTGTTCACAAATATTACTCTAACAAATTTTTTATCATATAAAAAATATATTTATTGTTATAATAATATATATAAAATATATGATAGAGGGATTTTCGTGGATCTTAAACAACTGAAATACTTTAAAACAATCGTGGATGAAGGGAATATCTCAAAGGCTGCAGAAATATTGCATATGGCACAACCCCCCTTGAGTCAACAGCTGAAACGATTAGAGACAGAGCTTGGTACTGTGCTGATCAAACGATACACACATAAATGGGAATTAACGGAGACAGGGGAAACCCTTTATAGACATGCGATACGGATGCTGCAAGATATCAAGGATATAAAACAAGAAATTAGTGAAATAGAAGAAGGGATCCGAGGGACTTTAACAATTGGAGTATCCTCTAGTTGTGTAGGTTTCCTCTCCACAAAAATTCGTCAATTTAGAGAGAATTATCCAAATGTATTTATAAAAATCTGGAAAGAAGATTCTTCCCACCTACAAAATTTGCTTCTAGAAGGCGAAATTGAAATTTCATTTATGTTACTCCCCATGAATTTCCAAGACTATCATGTGATCCGATTGCCGCAATATCCTTTTGTTGTAGCTGTTCCATCAAGATGGAAAAGTGAATTTGCAAATAATAACGTAAGATTAAAGGAAATCATTCATTATCCATTTCTTATGCTTGGACCAATGAAAGGATATTCCATGTATGAATATATATTAGGTCAGTTCCATAAGCATCAGTTTTCTCCCAACATTGTTATGGAGTGCAAGGATATCTCTACTTTACTAAGCTTGGTTGCCGCAGAAATAGGAATTTCTATCATCCCAAAATCAGATATTTACGGATCTTTTCATCAGGAAATTGAAACTCTCGAAATTGAGGATTTTTCTCTATATGTTGAACCAGCAATAATCTATCGAAAACAACACCGTCTTACTAAAGCTGCAGAGTATTTCATAAACGAATTTACATCCTAATAAAGGTTAAGAAAGTGAGTGAAAAAAGAAAAGCTTCAAGTTGATTTCTTGAAGCTTTTCCTTTTTTACTTATCTAGAATTATATTTTTATTAGCCATTTATCTAATTCACGTACTTGATCATACGATTCTACTAGATGTTCAGGTACAATTGTCCTTCCATAATCCCAAGCATTCTTTTCTATTTCAGCCATTAGCTGCTCTTTTTCCTTATCTTCGCCATACAGCAAGATTCTTAAATCACGTTTATTTTTCTTAAAATCCAGGTAATAGCCGAGCTCATGATAGAGCATAATTTTGATAAAGTGTTCATCCGTCTCCTTAATTTTAAAGTTAATTTGGGCGTAATACCCGTTAACTTTTATGTAGTTAAACTTTATCGTATTTGTCGAAACGTTATAATTCATAGGGGCATTTAAGTTATTACTAATTTCAACATTTATATCAAGGTTTAGCTCATGTAATGTAGTTTTAATAATCTGCTCGATATCCCAAAAATAAAGCATAAATTTATCACCAGCCTTTCACTTGAAGCAGAGGGACGGTTCTTCCGTTCCTTTTTCTTTATATTTGTTTCATTCCTATTCAATATAATGATTTTAAACTTGTATAAATTATTTGACAATAAGGAAGAAGGGGGAGATTTCTTACGGCTATAAAATCCTTTCTAACAAAATCCCTAATTCTTTTGCCATGATAAGCGGGGGAGTAGGCATTCCATCTCTTAACCAAGATACCAAAACCCCAACGTAAGCATTGGCGGCAAAATTACATTTAAGTTAGGGTTTTAATAAAAAAGGTCTTTATTGATGGAATATCGTATTAAAAACAGGGATGCAGGTTTCTATAACCGCTAAGTATTTTCAATTTAGATCTCGCTTTTTTCTCCCTTTGTAATAATATTGTCTTAAAAGAACTTTTACAAAAGAAAGGTTGTTTTTAGGGCAAAAGTGTTTAGAAATTCCAGAAATGAAAAAACGTAATTGGAATCCGTGAAAAAATTTACCTATAAATAGAAGGGGCGCTTGAAAAATGAAATTGGAAAACATGAAAGAAACTTTAACAGCAAGGTTTTCTTATCTTCCTAACTCTAACTTTTGTACTTGTGATCTTACAGGAATGGAAATGAACGATGTAAATTTGACGGGGTTGAAAATTACTGACGCTAATATGAGCGGACTCTTAATCGATCGTGTACAAATTGGAGGAGCTTATATAAAGAATATTGGTATGCCGCCGGAAGGGCATCCTTTGTATGACCCCAATAATATTTTACAAAAGCCAGTAAGCTTTGAGAATTGTGATTTTAATAACAGCAAAATGACTAATTGCAATTTATCCAATGTAGAGATTGATGGCTGTGATATTTCTGGATTGAAAATAAATGGAATTTCAATTGAAGAGTTACTTAACCAGTATTATTCCAAATAAATTCAATGGGGAGGGGCGTTTTTCAATGTTCTTGTCAAAAAAAGAAGGACAAATAGCCATTTTCGCCCATCCCGTTACACGAGCATTTCCATTCAGCGTTCCAATCGCATATATAATTAATGGATCCATTTAGGAGGTGAGTTTCCGATGTGCGGTTGGTGCGGATGTGGCGGTTACGGCTACTTTGGAGGCTATAGCGGCTATAGCCCTTTTGTTTTAATTGTTGTACTGTTTATTCTTTTAATTATTGTTGGAGCGAGCTATGGCGATGGTTTCTTTTGATATAGCACGGAAAAAATGAGGCGATCTATCTTGGTCGCCTCATTTTTTTCATTTTCCATATGTTTTTATGACGAACTTCATTAGAATCTGAATTTTTGTAATCAATTAGATTTTTGGTGAATAAATATTGAGGAATCAACAATAGAGGAGGGATTAAACTGTCTCCAATGGTAATCTTAGTCGTTTTAATCTCATCGCTTGCTTACATTCTTGGTGGTTTTCTTGTATTATTCCAGAAAAATTGGTCTGATAAAACCTTAGTCTCGTTCATTGCATTGAGTGCTGGTTTATTGTTATCTATAGCCCTTATGGATTTAATTCCGGATGCACAAAAAGACATTAGTAATAGTAGTATGTTTGTCATTGTTGGTTTTCTTATCATGTATTTTGTTTTTCTGCCTGCAAAATTAACCGAGAAGAATAATGGAACTGTTACAGGGTTAACATTGGGAATGCTGCTTCATAATCTGTTTGAGGGATTAACCATTGGTTTCAGCTATTCAAGTAGTGTTAAATTAGGCGTCATTGTTTCAATCGCATTGGTTATTCATAAAATACCTGAGGGGCTATCCTATACTGCAGCTATGCTGGCCTTTTTAAATGGCCGAAAAAAAACTGCCATTTATCTAATCATTCAAGGTGTTTTCACGTGGTTAGGCGCTGGAATTTCTATTTTTTTATCGGAGTTCAAAAATCTGCAAGAACCGATTACCGCCATTGGCTTATCTGTTACGGCTGGGATCTTCCTCTATCTTAGCGGGTCATTATTATTGCCTTCCATTAATCAAAAGCCATTTAAAAGTACATCTTTCCTCTTTGTAAGTGGAATCTTCCTCTATTTTATATTGCATACTATTTCTGAAAGGTTAAGTTAAGACAAATTGTGTAGAAAAGTGGTAAAAATAGGACTTTTGAACTACCAAAATTTACAGCTATCATCCAAATTGGATAGATGATATATTTCTCTTGTAAGTTATTTTACAGAGAAGTACTCAAGAGGCTAAAGAGGCGCCCCTGCTAAGGGTGTAGGTCGGGTAACCGACGCGAGGGTTCAAATCCCTTCTTCTCTGCCATTATCATATATGGGAATGTCTTGGTATCGACAGGGATAGTTTGAGCTTAGATGGCGAGTCGAGTTGACGATCTCGAATAAAACGTCAAAGCCGATAACTGGCAAACAACAAAACAACTTCGCTTTCGCCGCTTAATAGCAGACGTTAGCGGTTCCTCCCTCCATCGTTCATGTGGCAGGGGATGGGACTCATTCTTAGTGGACTACGCCTTATCCTTTTGTCTCAAGGATGAAGGAAGAGTATAAGCAGACTAGCCGCTTCCATGCCTGTCAGTAAGCTAAAGAAGTGGTGAAATCAATTTTACTGACTATGCTCGTAGATATCTAAGTGCCAATATCTTTGCACACGGGTTCAACTCCCGTCATTTCCACTCATATTATTCCGCAATCGTTCAGGGATAGACCGATCAGTTGTTAACGATCGGTGGCAGGTTCGAATCCTGCTGCGGAATTTAGCTCAACAATGACACTAAGAACGGGTCAGGGCGGGAACGCAGCAGCCATCACTAGTGAAATTGTGTGAGCTTATACATAGAGGGGATAGCCTTATAATTGGAAGAAAAGCATGGAACGAAATCTATTGTTCCATGCTTTTTAATAGGGACTTATATGATATTGGCTGCAACGTTCCGAAAATGACTGTATCATCCATTTTATAGACAATAATTTTATTATGTAAACAATACTTGGAAAAGAAGACTTATTAAAACTCAAACTCACCAATTTTTACTAATTACACTATGTGCTAAAAACACAATTAAGATTTTTCAACAATATGCAGTTAAATGAACAAATGTTCCAACTGGTAAATCTGTACCAATCATTAGCGGTGAAACGAAGATCAGGAAGCACCCATTCATTAAAGAAAAAAAGTAGAAATAGGTCAAGATTATCTTCAAGTATGGGGATTAATTTTGTTATAATAAGAAGGCTTTTTATATCTAACAAGAAATCATCCTTAAAGTTTCATTAAGGAATGAAAATAGGAGAGTACTTTAATGATTATACGAAGACTGAATAAAACTCAATCCAGCTTCGTCTTACTTGTGCCTCTTTTGGCATTACTGATTTTATTCACTTACTTTTATTGGGATAATGACATCCCTTATTTTCAACGAGACCCATTTATCAAAGTTAAAGAATATAAACCACTTATAAATAATGAATTAGCAAAATACAATCTTGAAAAATACACTCCAGTTCTCTTGGCATTAATGCAGCAGGAAAGTCATGGTAATGGCGGAGACCCCATGCAATCATCTGAATCGATCGGTTTGCCGCCAAATTCGATTAAAGATCCAAATAAAAGTATCCAAATAGGAGTAAATCATTTTCGGAAAATCCTCTCGTACGGGGAGGAAAAGCAGGTAGACTTTGCGACCATTATTCAATCTTATAATATGGGAATAGGTTATATTAGTTATGTTGCAGAACATGGGGGCAAACATAGTGAAAAATTAGCCAAAGACTTTTCTCTCTTACAAGTACAAAAACATCCAAGGATTTATACTTGCAAAAAACGTCTTTTTAAATCGCGATATCCATATTGTTACGGTGATTACTCATATAGTGAAAAGGTGACGAAAAATATAACCTCACTGACGAACAATGGTATAAATTCTTGATACTTGTCCCTAAAAGGCAGCTGGTACAATGGGCTGAGGTACTCTCAGTCCCATTGTATTTTTTCTCAATTTAAAAAAACACACCATTATCCGACTCGACGCATTAATTTTTTTAAAGGCCTTGTCCGTTTGAATTTTTTAAAGGATTTTCTTGTGGCGCGAACAAGGGGAGTTCTTCTTCGCTTCCTTGATTTCAACGATGCTTTTTCAGCCGAAGTTACATAATCCAAAATTTCTTGTGCGGCATTAGGATTAATAAATCTTCGTTGAGATTCTATAATCATTTTCAACTTTTCTCCGTCGTTTGCCAATAATTGATCGATAACCGATTTAAGATTTTCGTTATCTTGACAATAGACACCTAAAAGGTGTTTTTCTGCAAACAACGGATTATCTTTTTCCTGTCCTGGCAGCGCTCCTGTAATAATAATTGGTAAATTGGTTGCTACCGCTTCGAACATGGTGTTTGGGCTCCCTCTCACGATTCCAATATCGGCAGCGAGCATGAGATCTTGAATGTTTTTGGTAAACCCTAATACCTCTGCACGTTTGTCAAAACGAGGTTTGAGGGAATTTTCTAACTCTGCTTTTAATGTTTCGTTTCTTCCCGCTATAATTGTCACTGTGCAATCAAAATGAGTCAGCAGGTTGACCGCAATCGCATTCATATCACCTACGCCTTCGCCGCCGCTCATCAATAAAAAGTTAAGTTCAGATTTCATTTCAAATGGTTTTCTATGATTCCTAAGGAATCGCTCGCGAACAGGGAATCCTACTACCTGAATTCTTTCCCTAGGCACTCCATATTCTACACATTTTCCCTTTGCTTCTTTAGTCGGGCTTAAAATAAAGTCAGCTCTGGGATCACACCATAATGGATAAATATTTACCAAATCCGCAATAAGAGTGCCGAATGGAATTTGAATCCTTTCTTTTCTTAAAATGTTAATGACTGAACCATTAAAGTTTGGATGAATCGACAAAATTACATCTGGTTTTTCT
>JAUZQA010000201.1 GCA_030705665.1 Bacillota bacterium | reverse complement strand
AGGTAGGATATACAAATGGTTGAATAGGATAAACATTAAAAACGGTTGCACTTTCCAAACAATTCCGCCTATTATCACAATACATATGATTCTATTGTGATACCTAATTCTTCGTGTTATTTTATAAATATTCCAAGATGTTCAGTCAAATAATAAATATAGTTAACCGTCTTTTCTTGCTTTTTCATTAAGGCAGATAGACATTAAAACCAATTGAGGTGAGTTGATTATGAAAAAAATTGGCGTATTGACAAGCGGCGGAGATTCACCAGGAATGAATCCCGCGATCCGTGCAGTTGTCAGGAAGGCCATATACCATGATCTTGAGGTTTATGGTATTTATGGCGGCTACTCCGGATTAATTAATGGCAATATAAAAAAGCTTGAACTAGGTTCTGTTGGAGATATCATTCATCGCGGGGGAACGATGTTATACACAGCACGTTGTCCTGAATTCAAAACAAAAGAAGGACAGCAACAAGGAATTGAACAGTTGAAGGAACATGGCATTGAAGGCTTAGTTGTAATCGGTGGCGATGGGTCTTACCGAGGAGCAAAAGCATTGACTGAGCAAGGGTACCCTTGTGTAGGTGTTCCAGGAACAATTGATAACGACATTCCCGGAACGGAATTTACAATTGGTTTTGATACAGCGCTAAACACTGTAATTGACGCGATTGATAAAATTCGTGATACAGCCACATCCCATGAAAGAACCTTTGTGATTGAGGTTATGGGAAGAGATGCCGGTGATTTGGCACTTTGGGCTGGATTATCTGGCGGTGCAGAAACAATCCTAATTCCAGAAGAAAGTTATGATATGAATGAGATTATTGATAGATTGAAAAAAGGTCACGAACGCGGTAAAAAACATAGTATTATTGTAGTAGCAGAAGGTGTAACAAGTGGAACTGAGTTTGGTAAAAAGTTGCAAGAAGCTACTAACTTTGATACAAGAGTTTCAGTTTTAGGTCACATCCAGCGCGGCGGTTCACCGACTGCATTTGACAGGGTTTTAGCAGCACGCCTGGGGGCAAGGGCTGTTGAATTATTAATTGAAGGCAAAGGCGGACGTGCAGTAGGAATTGAACAAAATAAAGTTGTTGATTATGACATCATTGAAGCGTTAGCAAGAAAACATACTCTAGATATGAACCTTGCCAGATTAGCCCAGGAATTATCAATCTAAATAATTTTTTAGTACCCAAGGAGGTAACAAGAGATGTTGCGTAAGACGAAAATCGTTTGTACCATAGGACCTGCTAGTGAAAGCATTGAAAAGTTAACACAATTAATTAATGCGGGAATGAATGTGTCACGATTAAACTTTTCTCATGGTGATTACGAAGAACATGGTCAGCGAATTGTTAATATTCGCGAAGCAGCCAAAGCAACAGGTAAAACAGTAGCAATTTTACTTGATACAAAAGGTCCGGAAATTCGTACACATAATATGCAAGGTGGAAGCATAGAGCTTAAGGCCGGAGAAGATGTAATCATATCAATGTCAGAAGTGGAAGGTACGGTTGAAAAATTCTCAATTACATATCCTGGATTGATCGATGATGTACACGTGGGTTCAAAGATTTTATTAGATGATGGGTTAATCGGTTTGGAAGTAACAAATGTAGATAAAACCAATAATGAAATTTATACAAAAATTTTAAACAGCGGAACATTAAAAAATAAAAAGGGTGTAAATGTACCAGGTGTTTCCGTAAATTTACCTGGTATCACTGAAAAAGACACAAAGGATATCCTCTTTGGGATTGAGCAAGGAATTGATTTTATAGCTGCTTCTTTTGTTCGCCGTGCAAAAGACGTTTTGGAAATCCGCCAGTTGTTAGAAGAAAATAATGCTAGTCATATCCATATCATTCCAAAAATTGAAAATCAAGAAGGTGTCGATAATATTGACGACATTCTTGAAGTTTCGGATGGATTGATGGTTGCCCGTGGTGATTTGGGAGTTGAAATTCCGGCGGAGGAAGTTCCTCTTGTTCAAAAAATGCTCATTAAAAAATGTAATGCTTTAGGAAAGCCGGTTATAACAGCAACCCAAATGCTTGATTCAATGCAGCGGAATCCAAGACCTACACGTGCAGAAGCCAGTGACGTAGCAAATGCTATTTTTGATGGTACAGATGCCATCATGCTCTCTGGTGAAACAGCTGCAGGATTATATCCAGTTGAAGCCGTACAGACAATGAACAACATTGCCTCTAGAGCAGAGCAAGCCCTGGACCATAAAGAAATCCTTTCAAACCGCAGTAAGGATTCTGAACATAATGTAACAGATGCAATTGGGCAGTCGGTAGCCCATACTGCACTGAACCTTGAAGTGAGCGCAATTGTGACGCCAACAGAAAGTGGACATACTGCGCGGATGATATCAAAGTACAGGACAAAAGCACCAATCGTGGCTGTTACCGCTAATCCATCTGTTCAGCGCCGTCTTGCACTTGTTTGGGGAGTTTATCCACAATTGGGTTTAGAAGTATCAACAACAGACGAAATGCTTGATGCGGCAGTTCAAGAAGGTTTAAACAGCGGAATTGTTAAGCATGGCGATCTAGTTGTCATTACTGCAGGTGTACCTGTTGGTGAAGCAGGTACAACGAATATGATGAAAATTCATGTAGTTGGAGATATTTTAACTAAAGCACAAGGGATTGGACGTAAATCGGCTTTCGGTAAAGTTGTACTTGCCCAAAATGCGCAAGAAGCCATTAGTAAGGTAAATCAGGGTTCCATCCTTGTAACAATTGGCTCTGACCGTGAAATGGTACCTGCAATTGAAAAATGTGCTGCGCTCATTACGCAAGAAGGCGGATTAACAAGCCATGCTGCAGTTGTAGGATTAAACCTTGGAATTCCAGTTATTGTCGGCGTTGAAGGAGCATTAAGTTTATTTAAAGAAGGACAAGAAGTAACCGTTGATGCAAGAAGAGGTTTTGTCTATAACGGACATGCCAGCGTTCTATAATAAAGAAGAAGGGCCAGCCCTTCTTTTTTATTTTTTCTGCTAATCGTATAATAGGTAAAAAGCTCTTAAGAAGGGGAAAAAATGCGCTATATTATTTTATTGCTTATTCTCGTACCTGCAGCAGATATTGGCCTATTATTATTTTCTGGAAAAACAATTGGAGTCTTACCAACATTAGCTTGTATTATATTAACAGGCGTTATCGGTGCATACTTAGCTAAAAGAGAAGGTCTTGAAACAATCAGAAAAGCGAATGAGCAGCTTAGGACCGGCCATTTACCAGGAGAGGCTGTTTTAGATGGAATTTGTATTCTAATTGGGGGCATACTCCTCATTACCCCAGGATTCATAACCGATATTATTGGTTTCCTGATGCTTGTTCCTATTACACGAAAGCCATTTAAATGGTGGATGAAATCATTCTTTCGAAAGTGGATAAATCGGGGGAACATAAAAATCATCAAGTAAGAAAAGCGTCAACCTTAAATTTGGTTGACGCTTTTCTTACTCTGTAATTAATCTTTCCCCTTAATAAATTCCCATAAATCGTGAAAAACATGTGCCCGATTTAAGGTTGTGATAACCACAAGTGTTACTGGGCCAACAATTAAGCCTAGAAATCCGATTGTTTTAAATCCTACAAATAAAGCAATTAATGTGGCTAATGGATCTAGACCGATATTGGAGGAAAGTATTTTAGGCTCCATTATTTGTCTTTGCACAAGGACAATCACATAAAGAACGCCCAGCCCGAGTGCCATACCCATATCGTTTGCTATGATTTCATAGATAATCCATGGAACAAAAACCACTCCGGTACCCAGATATGGAAGAATATCTACAACACCAGCAATCAGGGCAATCGTAATGGCATAATCAACACGCAGGATAAGCAATCCGAATAAGATTATAACAGTAGTAATTGATATGAGGGTTAACTGTGCTCTAACAAATCCAAATAAAGCTTTTTTTAAATCGATAAATACTGTTTTGATGCTTGCTTTTGCCCGCTCTGGTAAAAGTCTTTCTCCGAATCCGGCTAGTTTATGCCAGTCCTTGCTTATAAAAAAGGTTCCTAACAACGAAAATATTAATACCGTTGCGGCATTTGGAAACCAGGAGAGGATATTCGGTATATTACCAAAGAGGTTTTGAATAAACGTGCCAACGGTGGAGCCAATTTTCTTTCCAACATTTTGTATGTTTAAAATAATAGTATCTTGCTGGCCTGCATCAAGTTTACTAAACATGCTAGTTAAATGATTATAAAATGGAACAATTTGGGCAGTAGCTATTTTTTCAGTATAATTTATTAATGTATCCAGGTGTTCGGGAACTACTTTTGCAATATAATTTGCACCTGAAACAATTTCAGCAATTAAAAGTGTTATTAATCCGGCAAACAAAGCAAAAATGATAATAAGTGCCAACAGCACAGCCAGTGAACGTGGCATTCGTCCCTTTTTTTCAAAAAGGTTCACAATCGGGTTGATGCAGAAAGCGATAATAAGACCAATTAAAAAGGGGTATGTCACTTTTGATAAATAGAAAAAAAGAAATAAAGAAAGAATGACGATCCCGATCACAAGTAAAAATCTTAATGTTCGGTTGATATAGGTTCGATTCAAAAAGTTTTTTCCCCCTTTACTAAATGAAAAAATGTTAGATTTAGTTTAACATTTATTGATTGAACCTGTATATTTTTCCAATTGAAAATGCCTGTACCTGAAATACGTGAAAAACAATGAAAAGTTTCAGTTGGGATCAATTTTTAATTCAATTTAAATGGTTGTCTTGGAGGGAAATATTATGTTTAACCAATCACTGTTATTCCTGCTTTTGTTATTAGTTATTGGATTTATCGCTAAAAATAGTTCTTTAATGATTTCTGTCGGTGTATTATTACTATGTAAAATTATTGGCTTAGAAGGGAAATTTTTTTCCATAATCCAAACAAAAGGAATTAATTGGGGTGTAACAATCATCACCATAGCTGTTTTAGCACCGATTGCAACTGGAGAAATAGGCTTCAAGGATTTGTCTTCAGCATTTAAATCACCATTTGCCTGGATCGCTCTCATTTCCGGGATACTCGTAGCTCTATTAGCAAAAGGGGGGGTAATGCTGTTATCAAAGGATCCGCAAATTACCACTGCCCTTGTTTTAGGAACAATTTTTGCTGTATCCGTCTTCAAAGGTGTTGCAGTTGGGCCGTTAATTGGGGCCGGAATTGCCTTTACAGCAATGAAAATATTTGAGTTATTTAGATAATATTTTACAAATATTTTTATTTTTTTCTCTTTTTCATAGTCTTTCGATTCACAAATATCAGATTATTGTTTATAATGATACTTGTAAGCGCATCATTTTTTACATATACCTAGTTTATATGCTAAAATAGCATTAGCTAACATAGAAATAGCTACAAAGCTAATATTATCCTTACTATGTGAAGTTAAGGTATTCTATAAAATGTCTAATTTTTGAGCACGCGCTCAACTTAGATTATTAGTTGGTACAGTAGTTAAATGGGGTTTAATTACTGGGGACAACAAAGTAACATGCCTCGGATGATGCCTTTGACATTTTTGAATGCCTTTTTCTTTATTGTTTTAAGCAATTAGATGTATGACGAACAAAATGGGTAATGGGGAATTTAGAATGTAAAGGAGATGTAGGATTATGACAGTAACACGGGGACTTGAAGGGGTAGTGGCAACAACTTCCTCAATTAGCTCAATAATTGACGACACCTTAACTTATGCAGGCTACAATATTGATGATTTGGCTGTAAACGCCAGCTTTGAAGAAGTAATTTATCTGCTGTGGCACCGAAAATTGCCAACGCAAGCACAATTGGATGAGTTAACCATACAACTTGCAGAGAATGCAGCACTTCCACAACAAGTTTTGGATCATTTTAAAATGTATCCAATCCATGACGTGCATCCAATGGCAGCACTTCGGACAGCAGTTTCTTTATTAGGTTTATATGACGAAGAAGCAGATTTAATGGATGAAGAAGCTAACTATCGGAAAGCAATTCGCCTGCAAGCAAAAATGCCAGCAATTGTAACAGCATTTGCTCGGATTAGAAAAGGGCTTGAGCCTATTGCACCAAGAGCGGATTTAAGCTTTGCAGCCAACTTTCTTTACATGTTGGATGGAAAAGAACCTGCAGATATAGCAATTGAAGCTTTTAATAAGGCACTTGTTCTTCATGCAGACCATGAATTAAATGCCTCTACATTTACTGCACGCGTTTGTGTTGCAACATTATCCGATGTTTATTCTGGTATTACAGCTGCAATCGGTGCACTAAAAGGCCCGTTACACGGCGGTGCAAATGAAGCAGTAATGAAAATGCTAACTGAAATCGGAACATTTGATAATGTCGAGCCATATATCAGAGAGAAACTAGATCATAAAGAAAAAATTATGGGATTTGGCCATAGGGTTTACCGTTTGGGTGATCCACGTGCAAAACACTTAAAAGTAATGTCTCAAAAATTAACAGAGCTTACTGGAGAGCCAGAGATCTACAAAATGTCTGTAAGAATTGAGGAAATGGTAACTGGTGAAAAGAAACTGCCGCCAAACGTAGATTTCTATTCGGCATCTGTATACCACAGCCTAGGAATTGACCATGACTTATTCACACCAATTTTTGCAGTTAGCCGGGTTTCTGGATGGCTTGCCCATATTCTTGAACAGTACGAAAATAATCGTTTGATTCGCCCACGCGCCGAGTATACTGGGCCAGGAATGCAGACTTATGTTCCAGTATCGCAAAGGGGCTAATTAATAAGTTAAAACCGCTTTATTCTAAAAAGGTTAGAGGCTTCGCCTTCTAACCTTTGATTCAGTCTAAAGCAAAAAAGGCTTACCTAGTGATAGATTCATATTCAAAGGGGTTCACTAGTCAGTCTGGATATCATTTACATATTAGGAGGAAGACGAAATGCAAGGTGAAAAAATTACAGTTCAAAACGGAGTATTAAACGTCCCAAATAACCCAATTGTTCCTTTTATTGAGGGCGACGGAACAGGCCCTGATATCTGGGCAGCTGCAGTCAGAGTACTAGATGCAGCGGTAGAAAAAGCTTACAAAGGCGAACGTAAAATTGTCTGGAAAGAAGTATTAGCAGGAGAAAAAGCTTTTAATCAAACTGGGGAATGGCTTCCACAAGAAACACTTGATGTCATCAATGAGTATTTGATTGCGATTAAAGGACCTCTAACCACTCCAGTGGGTGGGGGTATTCGTTCATTAAACGTTGCTTTACGTCAAGAATTGGATCTTTTTGTGTGCCTGCGCCCTGTAAGATGGTTTGAAGGTGTACCATCACCTGTTAAACGTCCACAAGATACTGATATGGTTATTTTCCGTGAAAATACTGAAGATATCTATGCAGGTATTGAATATCAAATGGGAACAGAACAAGTTAAAAAAGTAATT
>JAUZQA010000200.1 GCA_030705665.1 Bacillota bacterium | reverse complement strand
CGAATTTTGTCGAAATTTATCAACAACGAGATATATCATATAATGTATTTTGAAAAAAATCAATATTTTTGAAAAATAAAATTTATCCAATATTCTTTTCATAACAATTTGTGACAATCGTTTTGAATTACTAATATTATTCTAGAATAAAAAAACCTTCGAGTAAGAGAAGGTTGAAAGGTTAATTCGCTTTATTGGAAAGAAGGTCATTTGATAATTAATTTGTTTTAACCTGAATGTAAGTAGAATTATTTTGACTCCATTTAAAGATTCCTTCATTTAACTTGATAATGGCATCAAAGGGAGGGGGGATGATTTCTGCCTCACCGCTTTTATCTGCTAAGTACTCTTTCTTATATTCAAGTAAATCATTTTTTGAAGCAATACGAAAAATCATATTCAGGCTAATTTGATTGGTGGTGACATGGTTTGCATCGCAGATGGATTCTTGAAATTTTTTATTATACTGAATCATAATCGGAAGGTCACTCACGAGAGCAACACCAAAGACATCTTTTATAATATTTTCATATTTTATTTGTGATTCCGTAACCCATCTTTTGACTCCATCTTCAGGATTCTCTAAATAATAGATCGTTTCAATTTGAACTGACACCTTATAACAACCTTTCATCAACAAAAAATTTTTCTTTAATTTAACTATATCATACTTTTTTCTACGAGAATGGAACTGAGTATTATTGTAAGTCAAAGCATTAAGTGTAGAAACGGGCCCAAATTTTTTGATAAAAGATAGGTGAAAAAACCTCTTTGTTTTCTCCAAATACTTTTTGGTATAGAACTTGCATAGTATATAGTGACCAAACAACAGGGGGGAAAACGATGAAACCTTATTCACAAGAACCATTAACTGATTTTTATATTGAAAAAAATAAACTAGCTTTTCATGAAGCACTCTCATACGTTGAAGCACAGCTTGGAAAAGACTATCCAGTTGTCATTGGGGGAGAGAAGATTTTCACCGAAGAAAAAATCATCTCTACTAATCCAGCAAATAAAAAAGAAATAATCGGAAAAGTATCAAAAGTAGATCAAGACTTAGCTGAAAAGGCGATGCAAGCCGCATTAACGACATTTGAAACATGGAAAAAATGGCGCCCAGAACATCGTGCCAACATTTTATTTAAGGCTGCTGCGATTTTAAAACGCCGTAAACATGAATTTTCTGCTTGGATGGTTAAAGAAGCTGGAAAGCCATGGGTTGAAGCCGATGCAGATACTGCAGAGGCAACTGATTTCTTAGAATATTATGGCCGGCAAATGCTGCGTCTTAAAGATGGATTTCCTGTCGTTAACCGCGAAGGTGAATTCAATCAATATGCCTATATTCCACTGGGAGTTGGAATTATTATTTCACCATTTAACTTCCCATTAGCGATTATGGCCGGAACAACGGTTGCGGCTATTGTAACTGGAAACACCGTTCTGCTTAAACCAGCAAATACGACACCAATCATTGCCGCAAAGTTTGTAGAGTTAATGGAAGAAGCAGGACTTCCAAAAGGAGTCTTAAACTTTGTGCCGGGCAGCGGTGCCGAAATTGGTGATTATCTTGTAGATCATCCAAAGACTCGGTTTGTTTCATTCACAGGATCGCGTGAAGTTGGCTGCCGTATTTATGAACGGGCTGCTAAAGTACACCCAGGGCAAAAATGGCTCAAACGTGTAATTGCAGAAATGGGCGGAAAGGACACCGTTGTTGTGGATAAAGATGCAGATATCGATTTAGCGGTTCAAAGCATTGTATATTCCGCCTTTGGATTCGCCGGCCAAAAATGTTCTGCAGGTTCGCGTGCGGTTATCCATCAGGATATTTATGATGAAGTCCTGGAAAAAGCTGTAGCACTAACAAAAACTTTAACAGTTGGCGACCCGGTCGATGGCTTATACATGGGACCTGTTATTGATGGAAGATCATTCAATAAAATAATGAACTACATTGAAATTGGAAAGCAGGAAGGACGATTGATGACTGGCGGTGAAGGTGATAATTCGAAAGGCTACTTCATCCAGCCAACTATTTTAGCCGATTTAGCTGAAAAAGCACATTTAATGCAGGAAGAAATTTTTGGACCTGTTGTAGCTTTCTGTAAAGCGCGTGATTTTGACCACTTGATGGAAATTGCTAATAACACAGAATATGGTTTAACAGGTGCATTCCTTTCTAAAAATCGAGAACATATCGAACGGGCACGTGAAGAGTTCCATGTTGGAAACCTCTATTTCAACACAAAATGCACAGGTGCTGTTGTCGGGCATCAGCCGTTTGGCGGGTTTAATATGTCTGGTACTGATTCAAAAGCTGGCGGCCCCGATTACTTAGTTCTGCATATGCAGGCAAAATCAACATCTGAAAAGCTTTGAGACATCCAAAGGATGGAGGGGCGATCCCTCTATCCTTTGGGAATCTTAAAAAAGGGGATTATAAAAAGATGGAAAAAAAGGCGGATTCAACGGATATTATTGAAAAAACAGACAAGTTTGGGGCACATAACTATCACCCGCTGCCAATCGTAATCTCTAAAGCAGAGGGAGTTTGGGTAGAAAATCCCGAAGGAAATCGATATATGGATATGCTTAGCTCCTACTCTGCATTAAACCAAGGGCATCGCCATCCAAAAATCATTCAAGCCTTAAAAGACCAAGCGGATAAAGTAACATTAACATCAAGGGCTTTCCACAACGATCAACTAGGTTTTTGGTATGAAAAAATCTGTCAATTAACCAATAAAAATATGGTTCTGCCAATGAACACAGGAGCGGAAGCGGTTGAAACCGCTCTTAAAGCAGCAAGACGCTGGGGATATGATATAAAAGGAATTCCTGAAAACCAAGCAGAAATTATTGCTTGTGTAGGAAATTTCCACGGCCGTACTTTGGGAGCTGTCTCCTTATCTTCTGATCCAGAGTACAAACGGGGCTTTGGTCCGCTTTTACCAGGAATTATATTAGTTCCATACGGTGACATTGAAGCATTAAAAGCCGCGATTACACCGAATACAGCCGCATTTTTAGTTGAGCCAATTCAAGGTGAGGCGGGAATTGTGATTCCGCCGCATGGATTCTTAAAGGCGGCCTCCGATTTATGTAAAGAAAATAATGTATTGTTTATTGCGGATGAAATTCAAACAGGCCTTGCCCGTACTGGAAAAATGTTTGCCAGTGATTGGGAAGATGTGACTCCCGATGTCTATATTTTAGGAAAAGCCCTTGGCGGCGGAGTGCTGCCAATTTCCTGTGTTGCAGCAAGTTCTGCTATTCTTGGTGTCTTTAATCCAGGTTCACATGGATCAACATTTGGCGGCAATCCGCTTGCTTGTGCCGTTTCCCTTGCTGCACTGGAGGTAATTGAGGAAGAAAACCTTGCACAAAGATCACTGGAATTAGGTAAATACTTTATTGCCGAATTAAAAACGATCGAAAATCCTGTCATTAAAGAAATTAGAGGTAAAGGTTTGTTTATCGGGGTTGAGCTGACTGAACCAGCAAGACCTTATTGTGAGAAACTAAAAGAGGAAGGTTTATTATGTAAGGAAACTCATGATCTTGTGATTAGATTTGCACCACCTCTAATAATAAAGAAAGATGAAATTGATTGGGCATTAGAGCGGATAAAAAAAGTATTATCAAAGTATTAAAAATAATGTGATGCAGGATGAGTGTATTTTTTTAAATAGAAAATTTTTCACCTCGAATATTGATTTGCCATGCAATCGATCCAGGAAGAATTGATTAGGCTCAAGTTTTGGAAACATATATGAGTGGTATAATAGTTTATCAAAAAGATGCTTCATTGTTGACGAAAGCTTTTAAAAAAGGGGAGACCATCTTGCCAAAAACAATCTATACAAATGGAATCATATATACACTTGATGACATCCACCCGATCGTTGAATCAGTCGTCGTGGAAGATGGAAAGATCATCGACTTGGGTTCACATCACGATATGGCTCTTCATTGGGGAAGAGCCGATTCAACAATCATTGATTTAAACGGAAAAATGGCCACTCCCGGATTAATGGACAGTCACCTGCACCTTTCAGGTATTGCCTTTCATTTCTTGGACTTGGATTTAACGGGAGTTACCTCAAAAAAAGAAATGCTTGAAAGAATCAAAGAAAGAGCGAATACAATGGCACCCGGGCAATGGATGATTGGAATGGGCTGGGATGAAAATCTTTTTGAAGACGGGTCTATTCCAAGCATTGATGAGTTGGATCATGTTGCCCCGCATTGCCCTATATATCTAAAACGAATTTGCCACCATGCTTTTTTAGTAAACAGCAAAGCGTTGGAAATGTCAGGCTTCCAACCTGGTAACCCAGTTCCGAAGGGAGGCACTGTTGTTCTTGATCCGAGTTCCAAGAAACCAACAGGAATGGTGCTGGAATCTGCTTCCGAGCTTATTACTGATCACATACCTGAAAAAACTTATGAAGAATTAAAAAGCGGTTTGAAAGCCGCAATGAGATTTGCCGTGAAAAAAGGTTTAACAAATATACACACTAATGATCCAGCGTACCTAGGCGGCCTTGAACAAACGTATAAGCTATATGACGAATTAATCAATAAAGAACAAAATGGATTGCGCTGTAATTTGCTTATTGATTATTATTTTCTAAAAAGAATGATAGAAACTGGACTGGTTACGGGCTTTGGCAACGAAAAACTACAAATTGGGGCGGTAAAGCTTTTTGCCGATGGAGCATTCGGAAGAAGAACTGCATTACTTTCTGAGCCCTATCATGACCAGCCTGACCAATTTGGTGAAGCAATGCAGACACAAGAGGAACTCTATGAAATGGTAAAAGAGGTAAGAGAGGCAGGAATGGCTGTCGCAATCCACACAATTGGAGATCAAGCCTTAGAGAATGTGCTGGATATTCTTGATCAATTTCCAAGCGTGAACTATCGCGACCGTCTCGTTCATACGTCAATGATCCGAACGGAATTGCTTTCCCGTTTGGCAGTCCCTAACAGGATTGCTGACATTCAGCCACGATTTGTGGTTAGTGATTATCCTTGGGTAATGGAGAGAATAGGAGCGAAGCGGGAACAGGATTTATACGCATGGAAAACCCTTTTATCATCTGGTGTGTTGTGTGCCGGCGGGTCAGATGCCCCAGTTGAACCAGTTGACCCTTTATTGGGTATTCATGCGGCAGTCACCCGAAAATCCCCTGGCCAAACGCATAAAGGCTGGAATGAAAAAGAAAAATTGGCGATGTTTGAAGCACTAAAATTGTTTACCATTGGTGGTGCTCAAGCAACAAACGAAGAGCATATAAAGGGTACGCTAAGCAGAGGTAAGCTGGCAGACATGACGGTTTTTTCAGACAATCTATTAGCGATGAAGGACCCGGATGAACTTTTGCAAACGAAAATTGAAATGACCATTATTGATGGGGAAATCCAATAGGGACGGTTTTTAGAACCGTCCCAAATGCCTTTTATAATCAAACTCAAACCATATCTAGAGGTTAATAAGCTCATCTTCATAAGTTGATAGTTGCTGTTGTAGAATTTCAATGTAATTCATCATGGCCATTCTTACAATAGTAGGATAATAGCGGCTGTAAAGTTCTTGCTCACATTCCACTAAATCCATCTTCTTCACTGCAATTGTCTTGTTCAATTCATCTTTATTTTTACTCATAAGAAAACTCCTCCACTCTCCCAAACTATCTATATAGTTAAAGCATTGACAACTTTTTCATAGCTTATACAAAGGCAAGAGAAACGTCGATACGAAAGATGTATAATGGAAGAAAGGTCTGATAAGGAGGGGTTAAGTTGTTTGCTGCAGGTCAGAAGGAAATGCAAAAAATGGATCAGTTTACGATGGAAAAGCTTGGTTTACCCGGAATTGTCTTGATGGAAAATGCGGGAGCGAAAGTGGTTGATGAAATCCTTGCACCTTCATCATGTAAAAACCCGCGAATTGTCGTCATTGCCGGCGGAGGAAATAACGGTGGTGACGGGTTTGTGATAGCCCGCAGACTGAATGATTTGGGACTCGAGCCGCTTCTTTGTTTATTGGTGGACCCTGTTCGAATTAAGGGAGATGCAAAGGTCCATTTCGATGTGTACATAAATCGGAAATTGCCGATTTTCTATCTTCACGAAAATACACTAGAGGCACTTAGGGATGAAATTAACCGTGGGGATATCATTGTCGATGCCATTTTGGGAACCGGCGTTAATGGCCCCGTAAGAGATCCTTTTCGTAAAGTAATTTCACTAATAAATGAATTTGCCGGGAAGAAAACAATCATCTCTGTCGATATCCCTTCAGGGGTAAGCAGTGATACCGGAAAAGTTCAGGGTTGTGCTGTCATTGCGGACAGGACCATTACCTTTGTTTTTCCAAAAAAAGGCTTTTTCTTGCAGGATGGTCCTAAATACGTTGGGGAATGGAAAGCTGTTGATATTTCGGTGCCGACATCCATTGCCGCTAACTTAGGACTAAATTTGCCTAAGTTGATTACGGAAAAACTCGGGAATGCCTCCATTCCGGTCAGACCTAAGCACGGTCATAAGGGAACTTTTGGACATGCTCTTATCTTGGGAGGATCGCGTAATTTTGTCGGGGCTCCTATTTTTGCCGCAAAAGCTGCTGTATATGCAGGGGCAGGCTTGGTAACCTTGGGAATTCCTGAGGGGATTTATCCGATGGCTGCAGCGCAAAATCCAGAATCGCTGTATATGCCATTACCAGAAGAAGACGGATATTTTGGAGCAGAGGCAATTAATAAAATTCATTCACAGCTTGCCCAATTTGACTGTGTCGCCGTTGGTCCTGGAATGGGCCGATTTCCTGATGGAGAAGAGTTGCTGAAATCTTTATTTACGAGGCTTACCGATCAATCCGTTGTTGTTGATGCAGATGCGCTCTTTTTACTGCGTAACAATTTGGATTTAGTGCACCAGTATCAGGGGAATGTTATTTTCACTCCACATCCTGGTGAAATGGCCAGATTGTTAAATGAAACAGTTAAGGACGTTGAAGAGAATCGTCTTGAAATCGCAAGTACTTTTGCAAAAAATTATCATGTGTATTTGCTTTTGAAAGGGCATCGCTCGATTATTGCGACTCCCGATGGAGAGATTTACATCAATCCATATGGCCATGATGCGTTAGGCAAAGGGGGAAGCGGCGATGTACTGACAGGTTTGACGGCATCATTCCTTGCGCAGGGTGCAACTCCGTTAGCTGCACTAATATCGGCCAGTTATTTGCATGCAAGAGCAGGTGAAGAAAAAGCAAAAACTCTATCACATTACGGGGTAGCACCATTGGATATTATTGATGGGGTGAAGGAATTATTATGTAAACATGGAGGTTGAGAATAAGAGCTAATCGTTCTACTTCTCAAAGAAAAAGGGAGGGAAGTGGAATGAATAAGGCCCCAAGCACATCCCGTAT
>JAUZQA010000020.1 GCA_030705665.1 Bacillota bacterium | reverse complement strand
GTTTTTAGATGAAATTACAAAAGAAATCAACTTGCAATTTGGAAATCAAGGACAAAGCGATGAGATTCCAATTAATGAATCCTCAATTTAATCAAGCTTACCGCGTGCGGTAAGCCTTTTTTATACTACCTTATTTATTTTTCTCAACGATAATTAGTTCTCATTTTGCCCGCTTGAAAGGTCCTTTTGGTCATCGTTGAGCGAATTCAGATCTTTTTGTTCAGACTCTCTAATAACCTTATCGTTTTTGGGTTCCAGGTAAAATGTAATAGGACAATTATCATTTTCCGCAATTATTTTTCTTAATTTTAATGCCCTGTGTAACTTTGTTTTAAAACTTGCAAGGGTGCAATCAACAATAATCGAATGCCCATGGCTTAATAAAACCTTTGTTTTATTCTTCCCAATACCCTTTGCTCCTTTTACATGGATTAATGAAAACCAAACGCAATCCGGCCTTTTGGGAGATTTACTAGGAAAAAGATATAATCCAACCTGTGAATTCACTTTTATTGGACACATATTCATATTTCCTAAGTTTGTTCTCGCATGATCCAGTGCTCCCCGTAAAGTTGTGCCCATTTTTTTCAGAGATTTATTCAAGATTTGTTCCGCTGTATTGTTGACGCGAAAAGTCTTTCCAGTCTCAATGACCAATGTTTGTAAATTACCATGATATCCATGTATACCTGTTAAAAGGATTGTATTTTCATTTATAAAGTAATTTTTTAATATCATCGCAAGCTTTTTCCCCCTAAGAAATAACAGGCTTGGCCGCTGGCTGCAAAGTTTAATTTCCCCTTGCTATAACCGATTCCATCCTGCCAACATCAATCGTATCTAACAAAAACCTTTTGTTCTTCCGTCCTCTATTATAAAACTTTTCAAAATATTGTAAACACCATTTTAATATTTTAAAAGAATATCAATTCATGTTGTATTTTGATAAAATATGTCGAATTATTCGTTTTTTATTTTTCTTATATAATTTTAGTACTAAAAAAAGGACTCCATAGGAAGCCCTTCATTGTATTTATTACTGATACTTTGGAATATCGAGAACGAGTTTATATGAATTTAATAATTGGTATAAATTATATATTTGATTTACTTGTTTAGACGCCCAGCCGATATCAGTTGCATATTGGTGGGTTGCATATCCATTTGTTACAGCGGAACTTGGATTCCATCTCATTTTATAAAGTGTATCTTGTCCTGCGTTTATATATCCTTTTGCTATGAACTGGGCACCACCAATAATTGCATCCTCCGGGGTAAACCAGCCCGCATTATAAGCATATTGTGCTCCGCTGTTAATAGGGTCTGCATCATAGGCACCGATTCCGTACATATTATAGACAGTTTTTCCATTGATGACCACGCCGTTTGCCAATTTCGATGTACCATTACCAGTTTCTAACAAAGCATGGGAAATTAAATATATTTCATTTACTCCGCAGGTAGTTCCAGCAGATATGAATGCCGCTGCTTGTCCTTGTAAGATTCCTTTCCCATTCAGAATTCGATTATTTACTTCTGTTGAATCCAAGTTGGCTGTTACAGAGAGTTTAAGAAATTGATAAGAGTCTACACTGCTGCTTACAAAATTATTGGGGTCTAGATAATATGTAACATCATCTGGACTGGCATTTACCCAGGTTTTATCATAAGTGATCTGATACCAATCATTGCCATCCGTTCCCTCTACCTTTGAGAGGATCTGAACCGATGCTGAATTAGAAACTTGACCAACCACCCAGAAGTTAGTGCCAGCTCCTCCTCTTACATTCCACCCGGAACCTTTTACCGTTCCACTAGCCGTACTGGTAAGTGTTAGAGCGTCTGCTCTAATGTATGTATTATAATTCTTGTCTGTTTGTGGGTCTGCTTCCATTTGAAGCTTTACCATATCGCTTAAACTAACCCCATAACTTTCATATGCGGTGTCAGATGAACTGTTCGTTTGACTTGGGTCGAAGGGTTCTGTAGAAGACAAATATTGCGAACTAACATAGCCTTCCACGCCATTAACCGTTATTCGGGACCAGCCGTTCTCTTCGGAAATAATTGAGACTACCGTCCCTCTTGCAAGTTTCGTAATGATGGATGAGCTTGTTGCAGCAGATGAACGCATATTTAAACTTGACCCGTAAATAACATTTACGTATTTATTTATACTATTACTAGTTGTAGTCCCTGTGCTGTTTCCTGTAGTAAGGTCAGTTCCTCCATTATCGGCTGATGTCGGGACAGTTGCACCGTTGTTGTTACTTGTATCAGTCCCACCATTTGTGATTGTTGTTGACAAATAGTCTGTGCTAACATAGCCTGTTTGTCCATATGCTTCTATATTTGCCCAACCATTTGCTTCTGATAAAACAGTAACCTCAACACCTCTGGCAATTTTTACAATAATCGATGAATTCACGGATGGACTTTTTCTCATATTTAGACTTGAACCCAAACTTACATTTACATACTTGGTTACAACTTGTTGTTCTTGCTGGGTACTAGTATTATTTGGTTTTGATTCGGAAAGATAGTCTGTACTAACATAGCCTGTCTGTCCATTCACTTGGATCTTTGCCCAGCCATTTGAAGAAGAAAGCACTTGTACTTCTGTACTATTTGCTAAATTTGCTAATACTGCCGAGCTTGCCGAGTTACTTAATCTTAGATTCAAGGAACCACTGCTGACTTTTACATATTCAGTCACTGTTTGTTGGACTGCAGTTGCGGTACTTTTTGGAGAGCTTTGATCGCTATCAGATAAAAAGTCAGAGCTAACATAACCTGTCTGTCCATAAACTACTATTTTTGCCCAGCCATTTGCTTCCGAATTTACCTGTACACTTGTTCCTTTTGCAAGTTTTACAATGATAGATGCACTAGCTGATGGGCTATTCCGCACATTTAATGAACCGCTGGTTACATTTACATATTTTGTGGCCGGAGTAGATATTGTTTCAGCTGCCGTTGTTTGATTAACTGTTGAACTATTTCCTGTGTTATTCGGATTTGAATTTGATAAAAAACTTGAGCTTACATACCCATCCTTTCCATTTGCATTCACTTTTGCCCAGCCATTTGCTTCTGAATAAACAGTTACGGCTGTTCCTTTTGTTAGTGTCGTTATAATGGATGCCCCCGTTGAAGCGCTTGACCGCAAGTTTAACGTTCCGCTGCTAATATTGACATATTTAGTTGTTGAAGTAACAGCCGAGCTTGTAGTACCACTTGCATTTGGATTGGTTGCAGATAAAAAACTTGAATTTACATACCCATCTTTTCCATTTGCACTTATTTTTGCCCAGCCATTTGCATCTGAATAGACGGTTACGACAGTTCCTTTTGTTAGAGTTGCAATAATGGAAGCCCCCATTGAAGGGCTTGAACGCAAATTTAATGTACCGCTATTAACATTGACATATTTTTGTGTACCATCGACAGTCATTTGTATCTGCGTATTTTGTGCCGCAAAGATTTCCTTTTGAAAAGCAATTGTTGACAAGGCAGCAAAACAAACTGATGGAAGTATCGCTTTTTGGACAACACTTCCTTTTTTCTTATGTTTTTGTGCCCTTTTTATCATGATGGCCCTTTCCATAACTCCTCCTCCAATATAAGATTAATGACAAAAATATGAATATATTACTACGAAACTATGTATAAATAATATAATTAGATAAATTTTACCATATTATGCAGATTAATATATCTATAGAGCACAAAAAAAAAAGAAATTTTAACGAAAATATTCTCTTATCTAGGATATTTGTCATAAGCTCGATGTAGATTTCTCCACTCAATGCGTTTTAAGAAAAAGGGATAGAAAACCGCAAAATTTATGTTCTTTTGAATGTCATTTGCGGTTAAATTTGAAGTATTTTGCCTATATTTTAGAAGATTTTTAGAGTACATCTCTTATTAATGAGCGTTTAATAAGCTTGATTTCACTGCTTTTGGGGATTATTTCACTTATATTTTCACATTTTTCATCTTTTACGGAATGATCTTTGTTCGTGACGATATATTCTCTATATGACCAGCAAAAAAGTTTCCGCTCTATTCTGCCTTTTTCCCCAATCATGTTAAACCAGTTTTGGCTGACATAAAAAGGATTCGTCAGCAGTTTATCAATAATAAAGGAAATGCGAGCATTCTCTTCGTCAGGTGCGAATTTTGTTTTAGAGGATAAAGCTAAGACAAAAAAGTTTTTAAATTTATCTAATTCCAACAACTGAAGATGATATATGCCTTGCTGTTTTTTATTGAAATCTGCAAGAACTGTTTTTATACTTTTTTCAACATCTATTTCATATTTACTTGCCTCTCTCCAGGATGTTAAACGTGAGTTAAATATAGACAAGGTTAATATATAATACGCAGCATAATTTTTGGGGTCATACACTTCTTTAATTAGATTACTATTTTCAGGTTCGACAATAAACTTTTTATAATCCGCAAAAAAATTTTCGCTCATATTATATACCTTCTTTCTCACATGGATGGAAAACTCTACAATCGTAAACCGGCAAATTTTTTGAAAACTGTAATAATATAGTTCTTTTTCAAAATTAAAAATCCTCCCTTTTCTTCCATAAATCCACAATTGCTTCATATTTTAATTAAAAAGTCCTATAATTCACACAGAATTTGTCGCAATCATAAATAGAGGAGTTATCAATGAAAGAAATACTGCGGAGGAAATCATAGCGATGCTGCCCATTGTACCTTCCAACTCCCCCCATTCAAATGCCCGTCCTGCACCAATTGCTTGTGCGGAAGCCCCCAAAGCAAGTCCTTTTGCAATCCTACTTCGAATCCGTGTTATTTTTAACAAAATTGGACCAGTAATCAGTGAAAAAATCGCCGAAATAACAACAAATAAGATTGTAAGTGATGGGATGCCCCCCGTTGCTTGTGAAATGGAGAGAGCAATAGGTGCTGTAACTGATTTTGGAATTAGTGAATACATCACTTGATGGTTCATATGCCATATTTTCGTCAAAAGGATTACTGAAACGACTCCCATTAACGTTCCAGGCATTACTGCCCAAAAAATGATGGATAGATGATTTTTTATTAATTTTAAATGTTTGTATAAAGGAATCGCGAGCGACACTGTAGCCGTTCCTAAAAGAAGCGAAAAGATCCCATCCCCTGCTGTATAACGATTTATATCAATATGAAAAAAAGTAATAAAACAAATGATAAAAATGGTGGAAGAGTACAATGGGTTTAACCAAGCACGCTTAAACCTTTGAAAAACTTTGACTCCTGCAATATAAGAAACAAATGTAATCATTGTACAGAATAGAAGATTACCAATCATTGTTGCCATTTTCCTTCCTCCTTTTGATTTTGGAATCGAAGGCTTCTGCAATAAATGCTGTTACAAGTAAAACAACTAAGCTGCTAATAGCTAATGTAAAAACTAGTTTGATTCCTTCAATTCGAAAAATGCCGATATAATGAAACACACCCACCGTAAATGGAATAAATAGAAGCGTAAGGTGTTTGATATGCAACTGGGCAATCTCTTCAATCCAAGATAGTTTGATTAACCCTGTAGAAAGTCCCAGGAACAAAAGGAACATTCCAATGATACTCCCAGGAACAGGCAGTTTCAGCCAGATTGCCAAACCATTACTGAAAAGATAGAGTAAAATTATTGTGATGAATTGAGCAAGATATTTTATCATCTTAAACCCTCCTCCCACTTTCTTTCTTAAAGTATTTCATCAATCGCTTGATGGAGTTAAGTATGTCATACCTTGCATGAACTTTCTTTCTTTTTGTCAGTATTTCTCACATTAAAATTTCATTTACTATGTAAGGATTTTTTCCATAAGCATAAAAAAAGTACCGGAACTGGTCCGGCACTTTTATCTTTTTGCTAACTCAAGTAGTTCTTGGAGTTGATTGTTAAATCCTTTTACCGCTTTATCTTCAACCACTGTCACTGGGATCCCTAAAAAGCCATATTTCTCAACTTCCTTTTGATATTCAGGGTTCTTTAACACGTCTCTAACCTCAAATGGAATGTTCTCCTCTGTTAATACTTTTTTGACCATTGAACATTCTATACAGCCTTCAGCTGAATAAACAATTACTTGTTTCCTCATTAAACAATTCTCCTTGATTCATAAGATTTTTCTTTCAAAGGCTGTGCTAAATTTGGCTGTTGATTTCCACTCCAGGCACTTGCTTTCCGCGGGCGTGCCGGGGAGCCTCCTCGTCAACAATGACCTTTAACACAGCCCTTTTAAAACTTCAAGTTAGAATATGTCTATTCATGCGCTTTCCCAAGAAATAAGGTTACATTTGCGCCTTCCATACGATGAGATTTTCTTCGTGCCTTTTGAAAAGATTGGATCTGTAGTTATAGCCTTTTTCTAAAAGAAACCTTTTAAAGGCATAATCATTCTGTTCGTTTTTAAGAAGAAAAAAATAGTCCCTCGATGTATCAATTCTCTGCTGAATTTCACATCCATCCTTTGTGACACTTCCATGTCCGGGAACTAAAATCCAGTTGCTTTTTTTCTGTGTGACACGTTTAAAAGACTCCAATGTTTTTTCGTATTCCCTATAACTATGATACACAAATGGAAATTCTAAATCAGATAAGTAATCACCGGCAATTATTAAATTATCGTTTTCAATGACTGCGAATAGACCATCATTAGTGTGCCCAAATGCCTGATAAAACGTAATTTTTGTATCCCGAATTTGAAGCTCCTGCCCATCGGCATCGATTATAAAATTAATTACCGGATATTCCAGCTTATATTCACGGTCAATGTACAAATCATCATCAAAACTGATTATGTCTTTTAACTGCTTATTTTTCAAACTGCTATTAACAAATTGTCTGCTGGCTATCTTTTTAGCATTTGGAAAAGCCCCGTTCCCAATAATATGGTCAAAATCGGAATGGGTAAAAAACAGAACAATTTGCCTGCCCTGTTTAACAGCTTCAACAAACTGTCGTATTTCATTAATTTCATTTGGAAGATAACCTGGGTCAACGACAAGTACCAGGTCCTTTGTGACCACGACTGTCGAATTCATTTTAAAAATCGCGCTCTGGAATACCGTTATATTGTTTTCACTAAAAATGATCATTTGACCTAAACAGCCTCCAAGATTTTAAATGTAAGAATACAGCTCGATGTAAATGAGAAGGATAATAAAAAATTATAGCAGAAGCTGGTGAACGTATGGTGAAGCAAGTATTATTAATCGTGTTCGTGCTGTTTGAAATTTTTATTGGACCATCAACGGATATTACCTTCGCCACTAATAATACCACACAACAGCCGATCAGGGGCATATATGTAACAGCCTCACATACAAAAGGTCCGCAATTTGAAAAATTACTTTCTCTTGTTCAACAAACTGATTTAAATACTATGGTGATCGACATTAAAGACGATGAAGGCAGACTTACCTTTACTCCCCCGAAAAGTTCACCTTATTATTCCGTTAGTCGTCCTTTTATTGAAGACCCTGCTGCATTAATGAGAACTTTAAAAAAACATAACATCTACCCGATTGCGAGAATAGTTGCTTTTAAAGATACCTCTTTAGCTGCTAAAAATCCCGATTTCTCATTTAAAACCACAAATGGAATCTGGAGAAACACTAAAGGAGATGCGTTTATCAATCCTTTCTTAAAAGAAACATGGGATTACAATATAGGAATTGCCATTCTAGCTGCCAAACTTGGTTTCAAGGAGATTCAATTTGATTATGTTCGCTTTCCGGAAAAATTCGAAACCTTCGAAGCTTCATTAACCTATAAAAAGGTAAAGTTCGGAAAAGATGACGGACATAATCGAGTCACCGCTATTACAAGTTTTGTGAACTATGCACATGAACAACTAAAACCATATCATGTAAAACTATCCGTGGATGTTTTTGGTAACTCAACTGTTATTCCTGAAGCACGTGGAATTGGCCAAAATTTTTCTGAAATCGCTGAAAATGTAGATGTTATTTCTGCGATGATTTACCCAAGCCATTGGTCTAAACACTTTGGGATCGAAAAACCAGATTTGGAGCCTTTCCAATTGGTCAAGGAATATTCAAAACTGGAAAAAAACCGTTTAACATTATTAAAACATCCACCAACCTCCAGGCCTTGGCTGCAAGATTTTACTGCTACATGGCTTGGACATGGGAATTTTAAAGTTTATGGTAAAAAAGAAGTTGAAGACCAGATACGTGCCTTGCATTCAGAAGGGATAAATGAATTTTTAATATGGAACAGTAGAAATGAATATACTCCAAATGTAGACTATACACCTTTTTAAGCTGGCAAGATAAAACCAATGCGCACCTTTTGGTGTTATTGGTTTTTATTTTTTCTTTTTTAAAAAGATTGACTATTTCGATACTTAAAGTATAATTTAACCATTCTTTTAAGCTGTATTAAATTATATGGAATGTGGTGATAGTTGTGGAGTTTCGCGTTCGTTTTTACCCCTTAAGTGATACCGCTGTCATCCTACAAATTAAAGAAGACGGTAATTGTAAACAATTACATAAAATAATCCAGACGTTCGCCGCCCAATTAGATCATTCCCCTCCTGTTTGGATGATTGAATACATTCTCTCATTTCAAACAGTTGCTATTTTTTATGACCCCCTAAAGGTTCCATTTACAGGAAGTTCTTTTCACTTCCCCTATGATTATGTTTGTAACGAACTGCAGCAAAGGATAGCAAAACTTCCTATTAGCCAATCAATTGAACAGGAAATCATAGAGATTCCAATTTGTTATGGTGGCGAATTGGGACCTGATTTAACCTTTGTTGCTAACTATAACGGTTTATCTATAGACGAAGTAATCAGAATCCATTCGAGTGGGGATTATTTAGTGTATATGATCGGTTTTTCACCGGGATTTCCCTATCTTGGCGGATTATCTGACAAAATTGCTGCACCTCGAAGAGCTACACCGCGACTAAACATCCCGGCTAGATCGGTTGGAATCGCCGGAAATCAAACTGGGATTTATCCAATAGAAACACCCGGCGGCTGGCAAATAATCGGGAGAACTCCAGTTAATTTATTTCGTCCAAATCATAAAATTCCAAGTTTGTTACGCGCTGGAGATCGAATTAAATTTAAAGCGATTAGCCTGAAAGAGTATCTCGAACTGGAGGAAAAAAACTGATGATCACTATTTTGAAGCCTGGACTCCTAACCACTATTCAAGATCTTGGCAGATTTGGATTCCAAAAATACGGAGTCCTTACAAGCGGTGCAATGGATCAGCTTGCATTTCGAATTGCAAATCTATTAGTGGGAAATCAGGAAAATCAAGCAGGCATGGAAATAACTCTTATCGGACCAATAGTGCGGTTTGAAACAGATTTACTCATTTCGATCTGCGGTGCAGATATTACTCCGATGATAAATGGAGATAAAGTCCGCCTATTTCGTCCAATTTTCGTTAAAAAAGGAAGTATACTTGCTTTTGGAACTGCACAAAATGGTTGTCGTGCCTATTTAGCAGTTGCTGGAGGTATCAATGTCCCCTTTGTTATGAATAGTTCTTCCACCTATTTGCGGGCTAAAATTGGAGGCTTTCATGGCAGAAAACTAAAAAGCGGTGACAGGATTTTGTTACAATCACCGAGTGCAGCGGCAAGAAAAATGATTAGTAAATTTACTGAAAAAACTCCCTCAAACCAATTCGCCGAGATGAATTGGTTTGTAGATTCTGGTCTTTTTCCGAAATATAAAAATAACCGTATTGTACGTGTCATAACAGGAAGGGAATTCGATTTATTTTCTAAGGAGAGCCAGAGAAAGATTTTCCAGGAAAGTTATGTGGTTACAAGTAAATCGGATCGCATGGGCTACCGCCTCCTGGGCTCTCCCCTTTTTTTAGAAAAAAAGTTTGAAATGTTGTCTGAGGCTGTTAGTTTTGGAACCATCCAGGTTCCAGCAGACGGAAACCCAATCGTTCTTTTAGCGGATCGGCAGACAACAGGAGGTTATCCAAGGATTGCTCAGATCATCACGGTTGATTTCCCTGTGGTTGCCCAAGCAAAGCCTGGGGATTTCCTGTCCTTTGTAAGGATATCTCATGAAGAGGCTCAGATGCTTTATATAGAAAGAGAACATGAGATCAAACGCTTAAAAAAAGCAATCGAGTTAAAATATTATTAGGAGGGTATATGTTGGTTAAGATTGATATTAATTGTGATATGGGGGAAAGCTTCGGGATCTACAAACTAGGCAGAGATGAAGAAATTCTTGATTATGTGACTTCAGCTAATATTGCTTGCGGTTTTCATGCAGGCGATCCAAGTACAATGCGGAAAACGGTAAAAATGGCATTAGAGAAGCAAATTGGTATTGGAGCGCATCCAGGTTTTTCTGATTTGGCGGGCTTTGGAAGAAGATATATCGATATTTCTCCTGAAGAGGTTTACGATTTAGTTATTTATCAACTTGGTGCCCTTCAGGCATTCGTCAAATCGGAAGGTGGAAAACTTCAGCATGTTAAGCCACACGGTGCTTTGTATAACATGGCTGCTAAAAGTTTCCCTATATCCGAGGCGATTGCTGAAGCCATTTATCGTGTTGAACCTGATTTGATCCTTTTTGGATTAGCCGGAAGTGAACTTATTAAAGCTGGAAAAAAAGTCGGTCTGCGCTCAGCAAGTGAAGTTTTCGCCGACCGAACTTATCAAGAGGATGGGTCATTAACCCCAAGACGTGATGCCAATGCCCTCATTAAAGAACGTAGTGTCGCCGTTAATCAGGTCATACAGATGATAAATCATGGTAAAGTTGCCACTTCTTCAGGGAAAGAGATACCGATAAAAGCAGATACAATCTGTATTCATGGAGATAGCGAAAAAGCGCTTGATTTTGCCAGGTTCATCTCTTCCTGCCTTAATGAATCCGAAATCACCGTTACAAAAGTTAGTAATTTTCTATAAAACCTTGCCAATTATTATAAGGTTATAATAATTGGCCCATCTTTTGTCAAAATCATCGTATGTTCATATTGTGCGACAAAACTTTTTTCAGTGATATAGGTCCAGCCATCACCTTTTTCAAAAACTTCCTCTTCAAGGGTAGAGATGAATGGCTCTACTGCAATTACCATTCCTTCCTTAAGCAATTCATCCCCTTCTGTTTCATAATAATTAAAAATGTACTCAGGCGATTCATGGATTGATCGGCCAATTCCATGCCCAGTCAGGTTTTTAATAACTGTGAATCCTCGTTTTCTGGCAGTTTGATAAACCACTTTCCCAATCCTGCTTTTTTTGGAGCCAGGAATTGCTTTTTTAATCCCTTCCTCAAAAGCTTCTTTAGCTACCTGACACATATTCTTTAATAATTCATCTCCGTCCCCAACAACGATGGAAATCCCAGTATCAGCAAAATAACCATTCTTTGAACCGGAGACATCAATATTTACAATATCCCCTTCTTGAATTATCCGTTCTCCAGGAATACCATGAGCAACCTCTTCATTCACACTAATACAAGTAAACCCTGGGAAATCATATACCCCTTTAGGAGCAGAAACAGCACCTTCCCTTTCAAAAAGTTCTTTTGCCATTTCATCTAATTCTTTCGTCGTAATGCCAGGCTTTGTATTCTTTACCAATTCATCCCGAATAGCAGCACAAATCCTTCCAATTTCCTTCAAGCCTTTAAAATCCTCTGCTGTTTTTGCGATCATTATTTTCCCTACTTACTTTTTTATAATTTTTTCAAAAATAAACTTAACCCGACTTATATTTTAGCTGTTATTCCATTATAGTTACAAGTTTCAATACAAAAAAAACAACCAGGCAGGGTTTTTCTTGATTTTTTATTTTGTTAGGAAATAAGGAAAACAGCCCTACTCATTTGCGCTGTTTTCCTGTGGAACCTTTATATTTTTTTTATCTAATATTCTACATGAATGCTAATAATAGTATACTATGGATGATTAAAAACTCCTTTTTCTTTTCTGTAATATCTGAAATGCCTCTTTTCTGGAAATCTATTAATTGATGTATATGGGATTTTGCCTTTTTTTATGGAAAGTTAGTTCATGTGTTACTTCGTCCATACTATTAGACAGTTTCTTTCATATTATAGAGTAAGCCAATTAGGGGGGTGTTTAGTATGGGTCACTCACACGGAAACGCTGCAAACAATAGCTTCGCATTACTTGTGGTATTGTTCATTCTCTTGATCATTGTAGGATCTGCCTATTTATATTATTAAGAGAATAGGGAAAGTAACCAAAAAAGAGCACCATAACTCAAAAAGCGCCTTGCGGGCGCTTTTTAACTATTAGAGAATTATATTAAACAAAATGTATCTTTCATGGTAAATTAGAAATGATAAATTTATACTTAACACGAAATATTGGAGGAAATCATGCTTACTTTTTCTGAAAAAATTATGATAATTGAGAAATTCCCTGAGCTTGAACGAAAAAACGTTTCACTCGGACGAGTTAATTTTCAAGTAAAAAACAGTCTATCGGATAAGAAAAATATTGTTTATCATCTTCACCCAAATGGGAATGGCTTTGTTTACTCCGGACAGCTCACAAAATATGAAAAAGATGACAAGGGTATGACGAATATCCGTGACTTCTCTGAAAAAGAATTAAAAGAAATTATATCTGAAGCCATCCAATCACTGACGGCAGTTGAGCAACAAACGATTGCTGAACAAGCAATTATAGGAGAAAGCCAGGAAGAAAGGTGGATCAATCAAGAAAAGCAACAACTCATTGTAATCTTTGAAAATGAGTCTTGGAATATTTATTTCGGTTTAAACCTTGATGAAACATTTGCTACATATAAAGAGGCAGAAGAATATTTAATTGAAGAAGGGTTCCACAAAGTTTAAGTAAATCCGAAAATTAGTTTGGCTGTTCCAATTCTTATTGAATTGGAACAGCTTTTTTGTGTTATTCGAAAGTAATTAAGATAGACTTTTGTCAATTAATTCGTCTAAACGGATAATACTTCGTTTAGCACGGTTGAGATCAATTTTTCGATAATGGTGTAATCCTCCTTCTTCTTCATCTTTTTCATCTGCTAATTTAACGATTTGCTGTAATGGTGTCCGTACAATATCATTCGACGGCAAAAATGAATCAGTATGAAATAAAATAGCAAGAGCAATAGTCTTTGCCTTTATCGGATTTTCACCAAGTCTAATTAACAACTTGTGTGCTCTTTCTGCCCCTTTTATCGGATGTATATCATTTTGTCTGTAAAGATCATAATCCCATTTCCCATTTTTATACCATGTATAATGCCCCATGTCATGGAGGAGCCCTGATTTTGCTGCAATATCTACATCTACATTATGTTCTGTTGCCAAATGAAAAGCATGATAGGAAACAGCAAGTGCATGTGCCAAGCCTGAACGGTTTAAGAATTTTTGGGCAATATGATGTTCAAAAATATTTAGCAGTGTTACATCTCTCAAAAGATTCTCCCCCTTTTTCAGATTTTTATCAGTTATTATATTATATTTTCATCATCAAACGCCACTATTTTGACAGTATTTATGACATTAATTTATAAAAAAAGAGTTACTTTAAGTAACTGCTGGTAAAAATGGTTAATTATCGGTTTGATTTGCTCATTTATTTATCTTTACGTTTCTAAGACAAAGTTAACATGACTCAAAAAAAAGAGAGTGAAGATAATCTTCACTCTTAGTTGGCTTGAGTAGTCTTTACATTTTTAACACCTTTAGAACCTTTTGGTCCTAAGTACTCATAGTCATTTGGATTAATTGGCTTATAGCCGCTTGGCTTATAGAAACGTAATAAATCTTTAGTTACTACCTCATCAGACATTTGCAATTCGTTCTTTACATTTTTGTATATATCTTTACAGCCGCTGTTATCTTTTTCTGACAAACCTGTTTGTGTCGAATAACACTTCTCATTCACTTGTGTTACATTTGGAGAAACAAAATCCCCGTTTCTAAACAAGGCCCAATTGCGATGCTGTGGCGATAATAAATCAGAACCAAATTCCATATAGTCTTTAGTATCAATTCCTAGTAAGTGAAGCAGTGTTGGACGAACATCCACTTCCCCGCCATACTGGTGCTGAACACCGCCTTTTACGCCAGGAACATGGATAAACAATGGAACCTCTTGTAATTGTGCGTTTAGGGTTGGTGTAATTTGATCAACACCCAATACTTTTTTCATTGCTTCATTGTGGTTTTCGGAAATACCATAATGGTCACCGTATAAAACTATAACGGTGTTGTTATATAATCCATCTGCTTTTAGATAATCAAAAAACTCTTTTAAGGATTCATCCATATAATGGGCAGATTGGAAATAGTTATTTACAACACTGTCACCAAAATTTCCTGCAGGGAAATCTGTATCCCCTGGGTCCATTTCAAATGGGAAGTGGTTAGATAATGTAATAAACTTGGAATAGAAAGGCTGTTTTAGCTTTTCTAACATTGGCATTGATTCCTTGAAATAAGGAATATCCTTCATTCCATAGTTTTTCACATTTGTGCCGCTCATATCATAATACTCAGCATCGAAGAACTGATCGTACCCAAGCGCCTTATACATAACATTCCGATTCCAGAAGGTTTTGTAATTACCATGGAACACGGCAGAATTATAACCATACCCCTTTAAAATAGCTGGTGCAGCCTGGTATGTGTTTTGTGCTTTGTTAATAAAAACAGCACCTTGGGATAATGGATATAAGGAATTTTCCATTAAGAATTCTGCATCAGACGTTTTCCCTTGTCCTGTTTGATGATAAAAATTATCAAAATAGAAGGTCTCACCATCATTTGCAAGCGAATTTAAGAATGGAGTCACTTCCTGACCATTTAACTTGTAATTAATCATAAAGTTTTGGAAAGACTCTAACGAAACATAAATAACGTTCATGCCTTTTGCCTTTCCAAAATAGGCAGGATTTGGCGGTGTATAATTTGCTTTACGATAGTTTTCAACATTCGTAATATCACTTTCGCTAGCCAGTGCCCGTTGACTTGAAGATTTTATATTTTGAATAATATCGTAAATTGTAAAATTGTAAGCTCCTAAATATTTCACTAAGTAGTTTCGGTCAAAGGATCTTGTTAATAGTTGCGGGCGGTCTTTCTCAGCAAGTCCAAGATTAAATAGAAAGACAGTTATTGAAAACAATAAAACAACCTTGAATGATTTGCGATTTGTCACGGTCACATTCTTAAAGAATTTTAAGGCTAAGAAAATCAAAAGAATCGTATCTGTGAAATAAAAAATATCAAACGGTGACATTAGCGATATTGCACTATCACCCAGTTGTCCAGTATTCGTTTTTGCCCCCAGTATAACTGGTAACGTAATAAAATCGTTAAAAAAGCGGTAATATACAATATTTGCATACAGTAAAAAAGACAATAAAAAGTTCATAATGATCAATACGAGTTTTGTCCCTTTTTTAAACAGTAAGGCAAACCCGAAAAAGAATAATGCTGAACTAATAGGATTTATTGCCAATAAGAATTTTTGTAAATTATCATCAATTCCTAATTTAAACTCGATTAAATAGGCAACATATGTTTTTAGCCAAAAAAGGATAACAGCAATACCAAAGAAAGTAAGATGGCTTTTGTTTATTCGTTGCCACAATTTAGGTTTTCCCATTTTTTTGATTCTCCTCTCACTTACCAAACGCTACGGTAAAAGAACCTAAACTACTATATCATATTTTATAAGAAAAAGAAAAACAAAAATAAAGGAAGCAAACGGCCCAATCCCAACGTTCAATACAAATGAGCTTGTTCATTTTTAAATCTTTTGAATATCATAAACCCGCCCTATCAACACTGCAATATAAATTTTTTTCCTAATTTTTTCTTTTTTTTATTTTGATCAAATATTTTAGTGAATGTTGTAAAAAAATAATGGGGAAAGTTTCATAAAAACAAAAAAATCACAACAAGCACCGATTCAATTCATTCAATATCTAACATAAACCATAGAAAG
>JAUZQA010000002.1 GCA_030705665.1 Bacillota bacterium | reverse complement strand
GCAGGCAATCCAATTACGGATGCCTGTTTTTTTGATTTTTCATACAAAAATGCTATATTTTCGCTACTGGCCCTATCGTCTAACGGTTAGGACATCGCCTTCTCAAGGCGGTAATCAGAGTTCGATTCTCTGTAGGGTCACCAGAGAGAACAAAACGTCTTTCAAGTGCTTCGCATCCGTTTTTGCACTTATATTTCAACTCATTATTAAAAAGCGTGAGTTCGGAAAAGATAATTCTAATTATATCCTGTTTTTCAAATGAATTCGCTTTATAATAATATACACAAGCATCTTTAACGAGTTCTGAAAGAATTACTACATCTTTAAATGTTTCACTCATTGAAATATCTGATATAGATTCTTTTTGTTGTAAGTCCACTAATTTGCTGTTTAAATTATTTTCTTCTTCAACTAATCCTTCTGGTGTATAAACACCGGTTTTAAGCAATGTGAGCCTGTTTTCACGTAAATAAGCCATATCCTCACGGAGCTTCTTCTTTTGTTTTTCATTAATTTCAAGTTGGTAAAATCGCTTTGTTTCAAATAAGGCAATATCTGTAGAGAAACGGTTATTAAACTCTTCCAATTCTTTATCAGAGAAATGGAGATTCTCCATTAATTTCAATATTTTGGTTGTAATGAAAGAAATATTAAAGCACTTATGCTTATTAGCACAATTTTTTTCACAACGTGAACTAAAATATAAAATGCCTTTTTTCTCATATGGAGTGTATAGTCTTTGACATCCGCCACATCGAACAATTCCACGAAGAGGATATTCGATTCTTTTAACGTAGTGAGTACTGATTTTTTTCTTACTTAAAACATCCTGGACTTTATTAAATAATTCATCTGATATTAATGGTAAATGACTGTTGCTTTTTATAATTTTTCTATTGTTACCAATTATTCTTCCGGTATAAAATTGGTTAGTTAATATTTTTTGTATTGAAGTATAAGTAACTAAATGATTCACTGGTTCAATTTTTAGCAAAATGTCATCTTCTTCTTCCATTAGCATTTCTTCTCGCGTTCTTTTTCTTCGTGAAGGTGGCATAGTAAAACCTTGCTCGGTAGCAAATTTTGCAAGTTCTGCAAGAGTCCATTCGCCGGTACTATACATTTCAAATAGTTTTTTTATCATAGGAGCACGAACAGGATCAAAAGGTTTGTTCTCCATCGATCCAGGATTTAAATATCCTACCGGTGCTTTGTATACACAGATTCCTTTTTCTCTTTGATTAAATATATTTAGTGATACCTTTTCACTCGTTACTCTACTATGATGTTCTGCAAACATTCCATCAATATCCATGTGTAATGCACCTGAACTTGTTTTATCATAAGTTGCTAAAACAAATTTAAAATCAATACCCGATTTCATTAATTTTCGAACAACGGTTTCATCACCTTTATTACGTGAGATTCTATCCCAGCATAATATAATTACTCCTTTGAAATACCCATGATTTAAAAATTGAATTAGTTTGTAGAATTTAGGTCTGTCTATACGGTATTGTACCAAACCATTATCTCCAAAACTCATATCGATATCTTCTTTAAAAGCAGAATGCTTTTCAGAAATAATTCCGTCAGTACAAAAGCCTTCAATATTTAATTTAGCAATAGGTAAATTTTGTTTAAATGCAAAACGGGTATTTTCTGATTTTTGGTATGCAATAGAGTTTTTTTGATTTTCGGGCTCATCCGTGCTTTTTCTGTTGTATACCAGATAATAATTTTTCCAAATACCGGATTCAATTTCCTTAATTATATTCATCTGTATATCTTTTGGGTCTTTCATATTCTACTTCGCCTTTAGAATTAATAAGCTTACCATCAATTATACTATATCCCTCGCTTTTAAGTCTATTATGTATTCTTTGTAAAACGGAACCTAATTCTGAAATGCTATCAATTGTTTCTTGGTTAAAATAATATCCAGATGAATCAGAAGTAGTTTCTTCTTCCGGTAATGCTCTCATTGGTGAGATTATCAGCTCTTGCTTTTTATAATACTTAGACATAACAAGTATCATATTTCATTTCACGAAAAAAATAAGAGAGGGTAGAGCGTAATTTATAGTTCTTTTTTTTTGTATTTAACCCTCTCTTATTTCTCATTTTAAAATGAGATAAAATTTTTGAATGGGATGAGGTCGAATTCCATTTTATGAGTTTTATTTTCAAAAAATATTTATGAAAACATAAAAAATAGGTGCCTTCGGGCACCATTCTTCTAAAGGACAACAGAATGTCCTTAATTGTTTTCATTCTGAAAATTTCGAGAGAAAAATAAAATAAAAAGTATAAAAAATCGAACGATAACCGAATGATAAATAATCGAAACGAATATCGTCGATAATAAAACAGAATAAAAAAATTATTAGTTTAATTCCTTAACAATTTATGCAACATTACGAACCTAATGAAATCAGGTTAGCGAATGAAATTGCTGAGACTTTGAAAGATAGAGATGCTTTGCCGTTGTTCCTTACTTATACCCGTAAATATCAGGAAAGCCATTTAAGGCGGATTTTAGCAAAGGTAATGTCGATGCCTGAGGCAAGTATCCGTAAATCAAGAGGCGCATTATTTACATTTCTTATTAATCAACATGGAAGCTCAAACCATACTGGGTCTTAGTTTTAATACACGAATCCTAGGGCTAGCAGTTGTCAAATTCAATCAACTTGTGGATTACTCGTCAAAGCTTCACAAAGCGAAATGGACCTCTCAAAAGAGAGAAATGATACTTACTAGCCTGGGATCGTGCGCAGAAGGTTATAACATACAGAAGATCACTTTGTCAATACCACATCCTGGTCATCAAACAAAAGAGTTTAAAGAACTAATGATAGCAATAATCGCATTAGCTCAAATGCGCCATATTGAAGTAATTACATACACTCCAAAAGATTTACTCCTTTTTATTCCTGGTTTCAAAAGAAAAAGTTCAAGAGCCTTCATGAAACAATTGGTGTTACTCTTTCCGGAATTAAAACCATATTATGAAAAGGAACTGAGGAATAAGAATAAGTATTACTATAAAATGTTTGAAGCAATAGGTGTGGCGACACTGTATCTCCGAAAAATAGGGAAATGGCGAAGTTAAAATAAAGGCAAGGGGACATTTCCCTTGCTTTTTGCATTTTACCCTCCCTTATATTTTTTTCTGTATTACATACAATGAAAGAAATTATTCTTTCACAATTAAAAACATAGAATCATGGATTCACATAACTCTTCATCCATTAAACTGGATGTTTATGAAATGGTTACTAACCGCATTATTGAATTATTAGAAGCTGGTACCGTCCCCTGGCAAAAGCCTTGGGCAGATGATGGCGTTCCTATGAATCTCATTAGCAAGCGACCTTACCGGGGGATTAATCTCTGGCTGCTACTTTCTCTTAACTATGAACACAATCTATTCCTTACCTGGGATCAATTGAAAAAGATTGGTGGCTCAGTCAATCAGGGAGAACACGGGCACATTGTTCTCTTCTGGAAGCATGTAAAGAAACAACCAGAAGAATTTGACAAAAGGGGCAATGCTAAAACCGTTCCCATGCTCCGTTATTACAAGGTGTTTAATATTGCACAGTGCAGGGATTTGCCAAAGGATAATATTGAACCGTTAGTTACGAAAGAACATGATACTTTGCTTGAATGTGAAGGCATCATTCAAACTATGCCTGACTGCCCGGTGATTAAGCATAAGGAGCAGAAAGCTTACTATCATATTATTGAAGATTATATCAATATGCCAAGGAAGAAAAGCTTTAAAAGCATTGAAGCCTACTATTCAGTACTTTTCCATGAACTCGTACATAGTACGGGTTCGGAAAAACGTTTGGGTAGAAAATCCATTACTGAAATGAATGAGTTTGGTAGTGAGCCGTATAGCATTGAAGAATTAATTGCGGAGTTGGGGTCTGCCTACTTATGCTCCTTTACAGGTATTATTGACAAAGAGATACAAAACTCTGTCGCTTATATTGATGGATGGCTTGATAAATTAAAGAATGATAAACGATTTATCGTACAGGCCAGTGGGCAGGCACAAAGGGCTGTTGATTGTATTTTGAATTTGGCAGTTGCAAAAGGAGAGGAATTGGAAGTAATTGAAGAAGTTATGGGTTAGTAACACAAAGCCTGTTTGGAGAAAATCCTACAGGCTTTAATTATTATAAGGTATGAATATTAATATTAAAAGGAATTCGGTAACTAAAAACCAATTACTGCATTCAACGCCTCATCAGCATCTTTATGAATAAAATTAGCTTGATAGCCTATTGTGGTTGTAATGGAGGAATGTCTGTAAAGTTTTTGGAGCATTTGAATTGGTATCTTCTCTCCTGAAATATTGCCAAACGTATGCCTGGCGATATGCATCGTTAGTTTTTTATCTGTTTTGATAAGCTTTGCAATATCCTGTAATCCTTCATTAATCTTTTTTACTTTTTGATTAATACGTTGTTGTATTGAATAAAGATCATTTAATTCTGGGAGTGTTTCTAAATCTGGGAACACCAGATTGTGTATCGGATTATCTCTTTTATACTGTTTAAGTATTTTTAATGCTTTCTCAGGTACTTTCAATGACCCACCTTTATCATTTTTACCCATTGAATAATACATACGGTCATCCTGGAAATCAGACCATTTTAAACGTAATACATCAGAAACTCTCATCCCCGCAAAATAAAAAGAGAACAACCATACGTTACGGGCATGATTGAGAAGAGAACCGGATGGTAGCTTTAAATCTTCAATAGATTTTACCTCCTTTGCAACTAAACCCATCTTTATGGAATCAGGAAATTTGATAACAATTTTGTCCTTGCCAAAAGGGTAAAACTTACGGTCAACGATATTCGAAGCTATTGCTTGGTTAAAGACTGTACGGATAACGACTAAATGATTAAAGACTGTTCGGTCTGTTATACTCCTAGTACCCTTTAAATAGGCTTTAAATCGCTTTAGGAGCGAAGGATTGATCTCTGAGAAGGTAATATCGCCACCATCCAGAAATTCACGGAAACGTTCCACTCTTGGCTTATCAGCAGACCGCCGGTTATACTTGCCATGCTTCTTTAAATTATCTAAATAGATATCGGCTTGTTTAAAAAAGGTAGCATGTTTAGCAGAAGTAATACTGGATTTTATAGCCCTGGAAGAAACATCATTTTTTAATGTTTCAAGGTCTATTAATTTATTATTTGCCTCGGCATATTTAGTGCTAATGAGATTATTTAATCTTGCTGAATTGGGGTGTGATTTTTTGACTCTTTGATTTACGGCATCCCACTGTTTTATCGTGGCGCTATGTCCTATATAGGTATATGAAGAAATGCGGTCTTTAGTGATTCGTATAGCTATAGGGAATGGTTTATCTTCAGGAATTTTCTTATTTTCGTCTGCTTTTTTTCGCAGTACAATTTTTAAGGCCGACATGGAAAATGGTTAAAAATCAAGAATGTTTTACTTAGCAAAGATATTAAATTGGTACAACATAGGTACAACAAATTGCGGTTTCTTATAAATTTATTTGAAACCAAATATTCATTAAATGCTTACTGGGAAAGGATTTTTGAATACATATTAAACCATTTGAAACCATATAAAACAGGACTTAAAATCCTGTGATCAGCAATGGTCGTGTGGGTTCAACTCCCATCCCGGGTACAATTTCAGCCGATCTCAGATGATCGGTTTTTTATTTGGTACAACATAGGTACAACAATCTTGTTATCCTCCTATCTTTCTCTATTTGTAGGTATAATTATATCTTCCAAAAGAATTTTTATCTTGTATATTTAAAGAGTAACTAAATGGAAGTAATTTGTCTCGAAGATGAAGCGTTTTATGCTCTTGTTGAACAAGTCGTCAGACGCATAAAAGAAAAAAAGAGCATAAAGGAAGACAAGTGGATTTCAGGAGAAGAAGCTATGCTGAAACTTCGCATTACCAGCAAGACCACTCTGCAGAAGTTGAGGGATGAAGGCAAAATCCGATTTTCTCAACCAGAAAAGAAGCTTATCCTTTACGACGTAGAATCCATTTATGAGTATTTAGAGAAAAATGCAAGAGGAACATTTTAATTTAAAAATATGAATGCAGAAAAGAAATTTATTAGAGGGTTTAATGACGGGTATACCCTGGCTGAACATGAACCTGATATATTGAATAAGATAGTAAAAAACCTCAATTCAACAAATGACTATATTCAAGGTATCGTTTCAGGAAAAGAGGAATTTGAATTTGAAAAATCGCGAACTCATTTAGATGATTTAACTCGTATCAGAAACAAACCTAAAGATCTGGATAGGGGTCTTGAAAGGGAATGATCGTCTTCCAGTCTCCGTGAAATTTCCCGAGCTACTAAAATATGAGCGGGCAATTTTTTCTTGACAATACCCTCTTAGGAACCAATGGGGGTTTGGCAAGAAAAAATTGATCAAGGGGTGCCAATTAATAATTGTCACTTCTGTTTTATCTAAAATACAAGACACAAAATTCAGAAAAGAAAATTCGAAATTAAGGCGTTTGCAAGATTGCATCTCGCCATGGCGATTTATCAATCTGCCTTTCATGGCGAGATGCAATCTTGCGGGGAAGCTTCCCCGTACCCCTCGTAAAAAATTAGATTGTGAGATACGATTTATTGTGTTACACCAAATCGTCATTATCATCAGTTATTTGCTCGTCATCCTCTTCCATGTGATCTCCCTTATCAATATCATCACCCGGAATTCGTTCCACTCCTTCATCTTTTCCTTCAACATCTTTTTCAGAACTTATCGACTCCCGTGAATCACTTTGTTCCCGTCCTGAAGTACGGCCTTCACGAAGATCTCTAAGTTCTGATAATGTTTTTTCTTCTTTAATTTGCCTTGCAGAAAGTTGTGCAACTTTCTCCTGGTATCCGATTGTAGTTAATCGGAATTTTCGGTCTCCCTCAAATTTAATTCCCTGTAATCTTTTATCTTTTCCCCTGTAATAGGGCTCGTGCCCATTTGATCTCAATTTGGCAAGAAAGTCATCTAATGACTTTGACTTTGCATAAACTGATTCGAGAGTTTTCATCAGCGTTTCTTTTTGAGTCAATCGGCCACCGGCATTATTTATCTGTTTGTTTTTTTCTGTTTTTTCTTTTGATCTTCCATGCCTTGGAAGACTATTAATAAGCTCGGGGAATTTTTTTCGCTGGTACTCATCCATAGAAAGTTTGAGTTGATGAAACTGTGCTCGTGAAAGCCTGTTCGATTCACCAGTAAGATATTTTGTTCCGGACATTACCAGATGTATATGGATATGATCCTTATCAAAATGCGCCGTTCCGACAAAAAGATTTTTATCCTCCCGGAGCTTCATATATTGCTTGGCAATATCCTTAATCATCTTTTCTGTAATAAGTTCTTTGTCCTTACTACTAAATGACAGTATAGTGTGGTAGACCTTTACATTGTCAACCCGTTTTCTTAAGCGATACGTTTCATTCTTATCAAATTCCTTTACCATTTTATCTATTGTCCGGTTACGCATATTATGCCGTATCACAATTGGTTTTTGTTTATTAGTGAAAAGTTTTTCTTCTTTTTTAAAAAGATAATTTAATAACTGGCGGGTACCCGATTTTCGGGTAAGGCTTTTGATTATCATTTACGAAAGAGTTTCAAGTAAATGATATAATTGAGTTTTTGTTTGAGGATTTTTACTTACTGTTTCGGTAATCAGTTGCTCAATTGTTTTGGGATTATGTAATGAAACAAGCACTTGTCTTTCCAGGTCAAATAGTTTTTCTAAAATTATTTTACCTGTTTGCAGTTGCAATGCATTTTCATCCATCATCTCACGGATGGAGTTATAGGTTACAGAAAGTAATTGAGCAATTCTTCTTATCTCAATCTGATCAGGAACAATGTACCTTTTGTCAATGTAGGCAAAGGTGCTTGTTTTTATAAATTTTGTTTTGCTTACTTTATGCCTTCTTGCCTCTTTAGTAAGTTCTGCTAATTCATCAGCAGTCCAGGAAATAGTAATCTCTTTTTCAGTTTTCCTTTTATTCCTGCGCCATGCTGTTTTGTATATTCTCCAATATTTTTTACGTGCTTGTGTTATATCTTCATCACTACCCGATTCTAATATTTTGATTGAATCAAGATATTCATAGATGCCTTTTTTTGTAGCACGTTTCATTTTAATAAAATGGAATGAGCGCCGGTTCCGAAATAACTTTTTCTGAGAGTTGATAGGGTGGTAAAGTCATATGACGCCTTATCCAAATGTTTTTATAATAAGGAACCGTCTTGCATTTTAATGGTGCCTTATTATGGATTAATATTATCGCATCATCACACATACGAACTTCATCCGGTGTCATTAGTTCACGGACTCTTTCAATTTCTTTTTCATCTTTGTATGTGTATTTTCCTAGTATTTGAGATAATTCCTTGCATGTATGAAGAGGTTGACCTTTTAAATAAATCTGGCATCCGCAATTAGTCTTTATCTGGTGCGCTTCTGCCTGACCGTAGTTAGAAATTAAAGCGTCCTCATCCTGCATACAAAGTAGGATACCAGCATTAAATTTTCGAATATTCGAGATAGTTATAGATAAAGCGGGGAACCTAAATACAGCAGCCTCTTCCATGATAAAAAAAATAGACCTTTCATTTTTGCCGGGAATACGGGAGAGTACATAATTAAAAAGACTTTGAAAGAATAATGCTGATAATGGCTTAAAATAAAGTAAGTCCTTTAACGGGTTGCATACGTATAAGGCTACGGGCTCTTTTCTGAGGAGGTTAAAGTCAATAGAGTTAGTTGCAGTCGTTTTGCAAACTTCGGGGTCTGTAAAGAGGTTTAAAGCAGTCCTGGCAGTTGCGACAATAGATTGAAGTGTCTTCTCGCCCACCACGATTGTTGATTTATATGAAGCCAATAATTCATCATCGTTTGTTCTCGCAAACAGCTTATCAACTTCTTTGCCATCGACTGCAAATTTTTCAATAAGTCGTAGTACATTTTGAAGTGTACGAAACTCCGGCTCGGTATGAAAAACTAAATAGCGCATGAAAAGGCTAAGTAACATTACGCTGCTTTGTTCCCAAAAAATATCGCCTTTGGTTTCACCTATTGAATTACGAATAATAAGAAGTGCAACTTTCTGTATATCTGAAATTGATTTGCAATCCAAAAGTGGATTGAAAGATTCTGAGTTACTTGAATTAGAAAAATCCAATCGTAATATTCTATAATTTTTACTTGCTAAGTATGCACTGGTTTTTTCAAAAATTTCACCAGACACATCATTGAAAATAATAGTAGATTTTCCTCTTGCTAACGAGAATGCTGACCCTAAAATTATTGTGCTGGTTTTGCCTGATCCGGTAGGACCAAAAAGAGCTAAATTTGTATGTGACATGCTTTTCGTTAAAGCCTTTGAACCTGTTACTGCAAAACCCAAATTGGCTCTTGATAAATCTTCCCAATTGTTTCCGAAGGTGGCGTTATAAGTATGAGTATCTGTTCTGCTAAATAGTGCAGCAAATGCAACAATACAAATAATAATTATGTATATCATTTTTTAATATGTTTAAATGTTAACTCACTCATTCTAAGAAGCAATGCGCCAAAGAGCTTACAACAACATGCAAAAATTAAGGCTAACACTTTCAGTATTGCAACTACAAGTGAACGGAGTGCATGTAATAGCATATTTCCTGGGTGTGAGTTACTCATAGGAATAATTTAAAACATCACTGTTAGCCTGCACTTTGACAATAGCACCTCTTGATTTAAGTATTTTCTTGTAAACAGAGACCATGCTCATATAATGCTGGTCATCTTTTCGATTTCTTGGATTGAAAATGAAAATGGTAATAATACCCTTAAGATCATTGGGAAGTAAATGGGCCTGCTCAAAAATCTTCAATACTTCTCCTTGCTTTTTGTCTAATAATTCCTGGTCTTTTGTTTTGTAGCAATCAAAGAGATTAGAATTTTCCTGCAGGTCAGAAAATATGAGGAGAATTTTTTTCCGTGCCTGATTATTTTTCATATCGCTGAGTTCATCTGCGATAGTTCGAAAACATTCTGAATGATTTAAAGATGTATCATTTTTATTTGTTGCAATAAAATCATTTATATCCTTACGGACTCCATTATAAAATGACAAAATCTGTTTTTCACGATAGTAGGGATCATCCTGTAGATTGTCCTTTTCTGTCACAGAGCCATTCGGTAAATATGTATCTTTTTGTGGATTTAGTTGTCTATCGGAAATACTGCAAATACTAAAAGAAGCTTTAATATTTCTATCTGAATCAAAATCATATAATTTTAGTATTGATTCTGCCTGTGGTAGAACTGTTTGTTGGTCGGTTATATCAACAAGAGCTATTACATCAATAGAGCGATTTGATATTACATGAGTAGAATTTTTACATGCGCAAGCAAATAGACTAAGAAACATAAGATGGGGTATCCTTTTCATGTTGAGTTGTTTTAAGGTTGTCAAAGAATAATTTGAAGCAGAAGGGGGGTGGATAACTAAAGAAATCCGGGACAACTCCATCGGTTCGGTATCTTAAATTGGCGCTTTTAAAAGCTTCAATTCCGTGTCTTGCAATAGCCTGTAACCGATTTTCAATAGCCAACGCATATTCATATCTGGCCAGCGCTTCCTCTGCTTTTTCATTTGCCTCTTTTTGAATTTCATCAATGGTGTTTTGGGCTATCTTGGATTTGTTAAGAATAGATTTAATTTCTTTAGATACCCTATCATATACCTGGTCTTTTCTTCGTTCTTCTTCTGTTTTATAAACCCGGATAGAAAATAAAAGTGCGGTTAGAAATAATAAGAAACTTATAATAGTAATGCTCCATGCTGAAACATTTCCTGCTGTGGGTAAAGAAATTTCTTTTACTCGAGAAGTGAGATTAACAGCCTCGTTATAAGCATTCGATCTTAAATTGCCTAGCACATAAAATCCTAAAAATGCCGGAATAAGCACTACTGAATATCGAAGGAATCTTTGCAGTTTTGACTTAGCTTTTTTTATGTATCCGCCTAAAAAGTGGCTCCCAAATCCAACAGCAACTGCAATTCCAAAGGCTGTAAATATTGCTGGAATTTTTGGAATGAGAGCGGCTCGGAATGCTTCGTATGCAAAATATCCTTCAGCAACTGAAATAATACCTGCGCCAACGTATACGCATACACGCAATATTCTTTTCTGTTTATCAGGAGAGCATTCCTTTTTTTGTAACTCTAACTGTTTTAATTGGTGTTCATTCTCTGTTAATGAAGCCCGTAATGGATTTATTTTCTCCCTTGCATCTGATTGCGCTTTATTTGCAATGACCATACCTGAAACAGGCGTGTTAAGTTGATGGTTTAAGTCTATTTCAGATTGGGTTTTGGTCTCAGTGTGATTCATGATGAATGCGCGAAATTGGGCTTCTGTTTTAAGGGTCTTTGTTAGACCAGTGTTTTTGCCTTCCACCTGGCAGTGACCAATTAATTCATTTTGAAAATCATTAAGATGTTTTTCCTGATCAGGATTAACATACTTTATACGTGTTGTTAGGTTCATGGCTTTAAGTTTTTATTGTGATTGTATTATTTTATATAAAAAGATTTCATAAACTGATTGAGATTCAAATGCCTTGCTCTACTTTGTTGCAAGAATTTGTTAGTTTTCTCATTTTCAAACACATTAAGATTTGAAAGATTGGTCTTCTTGGCTTTTTTCTTATTTATCTCATCCTTTTTCATTTGGCTTGTTTTAAGAATCAAAAATTTGCACCCATTTTATTTTTTACAATACTATTATTACTTTTATTTAGCACCAAGGCATGCCTAATCATGCCTAATGATGCCTAATTATTATGGATTACTGGTTAATTATACCGGACGGGATAGTTCAAGAAATTGAAGAAAAATGTCTAAATAACATAGGTAGATTCACGCCACAATTTCTATTAAATGACCTGAGTAAATTTGTTGAGTCAAAGCTTGAAAGTTTAGATCCTCAACTATTTAAATATTATCACGATGAAATTATTTTTTTGAGCAAAGACACTATTAAAAGGGCATTAAATAAACGACCAGATAATGGTGTTTATCTAAAAAAAAATATTAGACTCTTAGATTTATTATCATGGTATACGTTTAATAAAAATTGGATTGAAGTATTAGAATATTTTGAAATTGAAGAAAAAGATATTCACATAAGAAAAGTAAAAGTTGCAAATGTTTCAAATTCCCGGAAAAATGAGCATAGAAAAGAAATAATTTATAAAAAATTACAACCTTACACTGCTGAATGGTATGTGATAACACCTTTCTTTCCTTGTATTTCTTATGATAATTTTAAACAAAAAATTCCTTTGTCAATTAAAGAAAAGGGAGATGGATTTGTAAGACTAGAATTTGATAATCAGATAGATTTATATTGGTTTAATTATGGAGTGGCAATTTGGTGCATGAAATTTGAAGTTTCATTAAACAGGATTTTCGAATTTTCATTAAAGCGTAGAGAGTTTTTTAAGCAGGTTTTAGATGGGGATCATTTAATACATAAAACAACTAAAGAGATTATAGAAATTATTCACAAAGGCAGTAATTACCTTATTGGGAAGACATCTCTAAATACATATTCATTGAGTATAATTAACTTGTTGGATTCAAAGTGGGACAATGGCATTAGATTAAATGCTTTGAAATTGTTTTCTAATCCTTCAATGTTATATAGCAATTATAGGGATATGATTTTAGAACATGGTCTATCAGATGATGTTAGAAATATTTTAACCAAAACAGAGATTAATTATTTGGAAAGTGGAATTTTTAATCAGGAATTTGATTCTTTTACTGTTCAAGGGATAATTGAAGGTTTTGCAACTTGGGCAGGAGTATCATTTCATATACAGAATAAAGAAAATTGTATTCCATGTTATGATTTTATATTTTATGAGATTAAGGTACAAAGTTTTTGGGCACTTTTATCGCATTATAAAAATATGATATTTGACAATAAAGAAAATTTCGCAAATCAACATTCAAAAGAAAATGAAATAAGGAAACATATTTCTGAAATTTATTCTGTATTACCTAGAGAGCCTATCGCTATGAGATTATTTAAAGAAACTGTAATTAAAACAAGTCGAATTGATAAACTATATCAAGAATTTAAAGAAATTACTAAAATTTGACAACCATATAAATAACCATTATAATATAAAGTTATATGAACGATTTACTTCTAGTCGTGGATATGCAGAAAGGATTTATTAATGATAAGTCTAGATTTATTGTCCCAATAGTTAAAGATGTTATTGAATTATTTAAAGAAAAAAATAAATTGATAGCTTTTACGAGATTTATCAATCATGATGATAGTGAGTATATGAGATGGATAAATTTTAAACGTCTTAATAGTGAGCCGGAAACAGATATAATTGAAGATTTGAGAATTTATCAAGAAATCACTTTTGACAAAACACACTATACCCCTTTTGACAATAAATTCAGAAAGTTTCTTGTAGATAATAGCATTACCCGGATATTTATTTGTGGGATAGCTACTGATAGCTGCGTTATGAAATCTGCAATTGATAGTTTTGAGGCAGGGTATTATCCAATAGTTCTTAAAGATGCTTGTTACAGCCACGCTGGAGAAGATGCGCATAGTGCAGGGCTTCTTGTGATTTCAAGAAATATAGGGAGGGGGCAGGTTAAAACAATAAGCGAAATAAAAGAGCTATTAGATTAAAATCTTTCTTAGGAAATATTATCTCATTAAAAATACGATAGGTAAAACAGCCTTGAGCCAAAAAGAAGCAGAGCCGTGTGCACACTTGTCCACACTGTAGGCAAGGGGCGTGCCGCCAAAAGCCAATGGAGGAAGCATGACGGAATTGGCGGCGTGTGCCTGCTATGGTGGTGGCCACACAAGCCCTGAAAGGGAGGTGGACAGCTACGTCATACGCAAGGGTTTGGTATGCTTTTTTGTTGTAGCAAAGAATGTGTGCAGGATACAAAAAACATGACAAACCCGTAGCCATAGCAGGCCGCCAGGCACGCAAATTATAGGCAGCGGTGGACTGAATCCTACTGAAGTGAATGAATGACGTAGTGGAGTGAAAATGAAGTGAAATGAACCTTTGGGATTGCTAAGCAGTATGTGTGTTTAATTTTGCGTATAGCCTTGTGGGTTAGATTAAACACCATACAGCGAAAGCAATAGCAGAGCCAGTGAATGAAACGAAATTGAGGAAAACGAAGGAAGCAATAAACGAAGTGGGATGAAGGACACAAGAAGCTGCCATGAACGTAGGCTACAGAAACTGCAAATAGTGTGACAAACTACGTGTACCCATAAGGGTGAGCCGGAGCTTGCGAAGGATCATCTCGAATGGGCATTGCAAGTAAAAGCAATCCATAAAAGTACATAAACAGAACTTGCTTTTTGTTGTAATGGTTTGGCGCATCTATTTGCTGACAAAGCCGGAGAGAGACCTATTTACCTGAATCAATTAAATGAAATGAAATTCAAATTCTGAATAAGGTTTGATATATTTATTTATTGATTCCCTTTATCTAAAGCCTGTTTGACTTTTTTAATATTCTCTTCGGGAATGGATACTTTGGGTGAGATTAATAAGCTAATTCTTTCACTTTGAGTTTCTGTGCCAACCATTAAGGTTTTAATCTCTGTTGGAGTAAAATTCTGTGGACGTATCTTAATCTTTTTTTGAAGAATTTCTTCTTTTATATCTTTTTGAAGTGTTTCAGCTTTTTTTAACACAGAAATACCACTTTCAGATGCTAATATATCTAGAGTATTCCTCATGTTAATGTGATGATCAAATTCTGCAATCAAGTTGACTATATTTTCTCGGTCACGTGGATCAAGTTGTTGTGCTATTTCATAAGTATTTATTTTTTTTAAAGAAGCCAAAACAACTTCCATAGCTTCCGGCGGGATCACAAAAAATTCATAACCTTGCTCGTAGTAGTGTTTCATTTTCAATGATTCCATCGCCTGTGTTGGTACTATAAAAAATACTGTATTATATATTTTGGAATTATTGTTTATCTTTTCGACTGTTGATTTTACATTATTAGTTATATAACTCTGTAAATCCGATTCCGATTTTTTTGCATCAAAAATTACATACTGATCTAAAAACTCAATCAAGAAATCTGGTTTAAATTTTCCACCAAAACCCACTGGCAAGTTATTATTATCATAATAGGTAAAGCCGTACCTGGGGGCCTTACAGAGTTCAGTTAATTGTAATTTAACGTTACCCTCATGTTCTGCCCACATTCTATTTCTTTCTTCCATTTCTCGCTGAATCTTTTCCTCATCCTCTTTACGAATTCTTTTCTTTTCATCTTCAAGAGCGATTTTTGCTTCATCAAGTTTTTGAATTTTATTATCAAATTCTTTTAGTTTACTACTTTCAGTAGCTTTGAATTTACTAATCTCAGTTATTAATTGTTGCTTTTCGTTAAGTATGGTTGCCTTTTCCGCCTTCAAATTAGTGTTTTCAACAAACATCTGTTTATTCTTGCCTGCAAACTGATCTTTTTCTGTTTTTTCACTTTGAAGTTCTTTTGTCAATACGCCAATACTCTGATCTTTTTGACTTAAGTCAGCCTTTAAACGGGCGTTTTCTTCTAAGATATTTTTATCCTCGCCTTTTTCTTTCTTTTTAAGAATTAGAAATATAATCCCTATCAAAAGAAGACCAAGTAATATATTTGTTATCATATTTAATTTTTTAAATTATCTAATAAACTGGATTGTATTTATGTGTTTTCAATAGCAATAAAGTTCAGGGTAATAAATACAATAACTACTTAAATCTACTTATATTTAATGAACATGTCAATCAATATTGATACTTTAATCGGGGAAGTCTCCATTAATTATATAGGTATATATAAAAGTGTCATTTACATTATTCCCTAATTTTCAAATAATGTTGCTTCCGTATTTTTTTGTTTTCTAGCTTCATACCTTTCATATATAGCCTGCTCCACAATTCCTTTTTCAACTGCATAGGTTTTTCTTGAGTACTTTATTACTTCAGTTTTTGTTAACTGTTTTTCTTTTGTAATTGGCAAGGTATATGCGCTAAATGATTCTGAAGTAGTTCCGTCAATTAATAGTTTTAGGTAGATAGCATATTGAGGCAGGCGAATAAAATCTTCTACATCGAATAGGGAATTAAACTCTGGCTTTAAGAGATCTGCATCATTTGCACCTATGCGAAAAGAAATTATTGTTCCAACATTTCCTAATATGGCTTTTCGAATATCCGGGTGTAACTGGTCTATGTATTGATGGGTGAGGAAGAGTGATAAGCCATACTTTCTGGATTCAGACAGAATATCAGCAAAGGACAAGGTAATAAACGAATGCATTTCATCAATGTAGAGATAGAAGGGGATACGAGTATGGATTGGTTCTCTACTTCTTTGAAGTGCAGCTGTTTGAAATTGAGTAATTAGCATACTTCCTAATAATGTTGTAGCATCTTCACCTAAATGTCCTTTCGATAGGTTTGCAATAAATATTTTCTTATGATTCATGACATCAGCGATAGAAAAGGAGGATATTTCCTGGCCAACAATATTTCGCAAATGAGCATGGGTTTGAAATAGCCCAACTTTGTTTATGATTGGTGAAATTGCTTCACTTTTAAACTGAGGTGACATTGCATTAAATTCTTTATACCAAAAATCAAGTAAGTGGGTGTCGGTAACAAATTGTAATACTTTCTTTCTGAAATCAAAATCAATAAGTAATGGTTGGATATCTAATAATGTTGCATGAGGATAGTGTACCAGCGTTAGAATAGTGTTACGCAAAATGTGTTCTAATCTTGGCCCCCATGATTCAGCCCAAATTCGTTTAAGTGTTGATACAATATTTGATGCTACCAGATGGCGTTCTTCCGTATTAATTTTATACAAAGGATTAAATGCGATAGGATAGTTTGTATCACAAGCATTAAAGTAAACTACATCTTTAATTCTCTCTCTGGGTACATAATCCAAAATATTTTCGGATAAATCTCCATGTGGGTCAATGATGCCTACACCCTTACCGGAATATATATCATCAATAGCCATGTTTAGTAACAGGGTACTTTTTCCAACACCCGTTTTCCCAATACAATAAATGTGTCCAGCTCTGTCTTTTTCTTTAATTCCGAAAACCTGATTTGTATTGCGAAAGTTAGTTTTACCTATTCTCGTTATATTCTCCATATTTAAATAATACAAATGAATGTGAAGTGAAGTAAGAGAGGGTCTACTTAAGAACTACCTTGAACAATAATAACTACATTACTGTTGACTTATAGTTATATTTATAGGATAAATATAAGCATCTATGACACTGCAAGAATGGCTAGAGCAAGAAAAAATAAATAGCCCAGAACTGAGTGATTTTCTAACAAAAATTAAACCCTATTTCGTAGCGACAGGATTTAATGCTACCGAATTTGAACGAAAAGTTAACATCGGCGTAAGGAAGACTGAAACAGATATTGAAGATGCTCTAAAACTTGAACCAAATGCTAACAGTTAAAACAATTACTATTGAGAACTTTAGAGGAATTAAAATTCCTCTTGTAATTGATCTTTATAAAGATGGGCAAGCCACCTCAGCAATTTTATACGGACGTAATGGTACTGGGAAAAGTGCTATCGTGGATGCCTGGGAATGGTTAATAAATTTTGAAATAAAAGACTTACAAAAGGAGAATGTATCAACTAGTGATTATCCCCATAGGTTATCAAACGGTGATGGTTGTTCAATAAAAGTTGATTTTGGCCATGCAACTATACAAACAGCATCCGCAACTTTCAACAAAAGAAAAATTTCAACGCCTTCGACGGCTGGTGAATACGCTGCCTTTAAAGCGCATACGATTTATCCAAACTATTTGCGTTATGCTGACCTTCAGGAGTTCGTTTACCTTTCAAAAACGGATAAGTATAAATTTATTGCAAAGTTTTTTGGTCTTGAAAGCTTTTTGAAAAATCAAGCCGATATTCAAGCGAGTATCGCAAGACTTAAAGTTTTGTTGCAGCAACAACAAACTGCTCGGCAACAGAACATGACAAAACTTAGAGAATTTATTCCAACAGTAGCAATAGATAATACTAGTGTTGTCGCGTTTATAAATGTTATTGCCCAAAGGCATTCAATTGCCACAATAACTGATTATAAGGAAGCAGTAATTGTAAAAGCAGCTCTTGATGCTTTGGTAAAAGCAAATCCAGTTGCCGCACAGGTAGCAGCATGGCTAGCTTTTCAATCCAGATTGAATAGCTTCTATCCATTACTAGTCATACAGCAAAAACTACTAGAATTAGAAGAAATTTTTGTAAATCTAAAAAGGGATGAGGTTAATATTACGAAACTGATCCTTACTGATCTGTATGAAAAAAGTATATCCATACTCGAAAAACTAGAAGATAAAACAAAATGCCCGCTCTGTGATAACTTGTTTGATGGTGATATAATTGCACATATAAAAGAAAAGCACACTGCACTCAAAGAACTTCAAACACTCAAAGCTGAATATGATACTAAAAATGGAGCTCTTGAAAGAATTATATCGAAAATTAATCAGAAATTAACCGCAATACGAGCCGAGAACAACTCAACCGTTTTAGCAGAATTTGAAGAATTTTTTAAGCAGGTGGAATTAGCTCTAGAACATTTACCCGCTATTAATGAGATATTAAAAAAGCCATTAGTAGAAATACAAACACTTGATATAAGTGCAAATGTATCTGTTGCTATAATAGAAACTTTGCATGCAAATGAAGCTCAACATAAAGCGACTGTCATCGCAAGAATTGCTGCTTTAAGGGCTGATATAACAAGCAGAAGTCTGGCAGATGATCTTACCGCACTTGCACAACTTATTCCAGCTTACAAGGATTATTTAAAAAATGAAGCCAAAGCCAATTACTTGCAAAGTGTCATTATTAATTTAGAAGATACTTATAATAAACTTACTACTTTTATTCAGCTACAAATTCAAAATACGTTTACTGCTATTCAATCTGATCTTGCTGATTGTTATAATGTACTTGAAGATTCAAATATTTTTCTAAAAAATCCTGCAATTAAACTTGTTACTGGAAGGGATAAAGCTGTAGAGCTTGAAATTGAATTTGCCGGTTCTAAAACAAGCCCAGCTTTCAAGGTAATGAGTGAAAGCCAAGTAAACAGTTTTGGATTAGCTATATTTCTATCAGCGGTTAAATATTTCAATGCAAATTTTAAATTTATCATTTTAGACGATGTGGTTAATAGTTTCGATGCGTTCAAAAGACCAAAGGTTGCTACGTTATTAGCAAATAAATTCACAGATTTTCAATGCCTCATTCTTACTCACGATCAAATATTTTTTGATACAATTCAAAGAATTTTCCCTAATTGGCAACGGTATAAATTTACCGCTTGGGATTATACAACAGGCCCAAAGTTTAGATTATCCCGAAGCTACGCGGAAGATATTCAGCACCATATAGATGAAGATGAGCCAATAAAAGCAGGTCAAACTTTGGGTAGATATCTAGAATGGATTTTGGGAACTGTAAATGAAAAGATAGAAACACCACTTCGATACAAGATCGAAAACACTTATACACTTGCCGAATTCTATGACCCACTAGTAGCGAGATTAAATTCAAAACTTAAACAAATGGGAAGGACACATAAATTAGCAAATGAATTTAGTCAGATTGAGCAGGGAACTATTTTTAGAAATTATTGCGCTCATTGGAAAGATGAACCCATACCTTTTACTTCACAGGAAATTGATACTGTTTTTAAAAAATGGATTGAAATAGAAAAAATGCTATTTTGCAATAGTTGTAAAGGATTTGTGGAGTATAGGAAAGCTGGAAACGCAGAATATATAAAATGCCCTTGTGGTGGATTAGATCTTAAAGCTGCATCATTTTATGTGTGATTTAAATATTTAATTCGCAAAATAATTACCTTAAAATATTTTCAACCGTTGAACTAACAGTTATTTTCTCGGTTGGAATAATAACATATCGCCATGGTTTTATAATCCCAAATTTTCCAATATTTTTTGATATTATTTCACAATATTTATCAGCAGTTTTCTTTTTTTCAATTACATCATAACTATCAGTTTCACTACCTGGTTTTACTTCAACCATCACAACTTCATTTTCCAGCTCTAATACAAAATCCGGTTCATATCTATGTTGTGAATCGCCTTCCTCATCCCGCCAGAACAGTCCATCAAACTGAGTGGGCGCAGGACGTAGCCAATACAAAATTGCTGCATCTTTATCTACCAGATAAGCTAGCCGTCCTTCATCAGAAGAATCAAATCGGTACATTGAATGGCAGGCTTTATTAAATCCAGTATATATTTTGTCTTTTGGAAAACGATTTAGCTGAGATTCTAACGTAACTGGTTTTTCATCAGGGTTCCGGTAAATATTAAATTGTTCCAGGTATGGTTTAGGTTCACCAATAATAGATTCAAGGTAGCTTTCTCCAACAAGTGTTCTATGCAATAAAATCTGGTCATAAATTTCAAAGGAAATTTGTCGAAAATTATTTTCAATCATCATTTTGAGTGAATTATCATCACTCACAAATGTCTTGTAATGTGCCACTGCTTGCTTTGCCAATTTTAGTAACAGACTTTTTTGATTTTCATCTTCATAATCAACCAAAGGAAAATCACTCAAGCCTGAAATAATGGTACTTTCCGGACTCTGTGAACTACCTTCACCAAGACTAGTGACACGAGTAAGTTCTCTTTCTACTGCTCCCTGGTAAGCTTTGCCAAAAAGGTCTAATTCTTCCTTTGCCTGTAACCGTTGAGTAAGAATTGCTGCCTCAGATGCGTATCGTGTAAGTTTATTCGTGTCTAAATCAAAATCAGATATTACTACTTCATTATAGTGTGGCATTAACTGTAATCTAGGAATTGCGATATTCTTTATTTCTAATGCCTTTACAGAAGTTCGACTAATATTTACCAGTTCTTTTTTACTATCGTCACTAAAGTTATTGAACAGAGAACCTTCTGCAAATGCCGGTTCTGGTTCATTTTTTTCTGTTTTATTTTGATGATGAAATTCAGAAAAACTTCCTTGGGATGCTGTATGTTTAGCGAGCGCTTCAACAAATTGATCTGTTTTATTTTTTATTGTTACTTCAATAACATCTTTAGGAGTATCATCTTGTATTAATGGGCTTACAGCTTTGGTTGCCTGGGAAACGATTTCCTGCATAACAATTTCATTTGCCCTTATCTTTTCTTCAATGGTTACAACAATAGCTGGTTGAATTTCAATTATCTCCTTGATTACTTTTGCATCATTTTCAGATACGGTTTCAATATTTGATGGTTGAATAAGTTTTGAGTCTTTCGCCTGTTCAATAATTTTTGCATAATTATCGTGAGCCACTATCATAACCCGATCAACATATTTATTGCCGGTTCTTTCTCCATATGGTAGTCGAAGACCACGTCCTATTGTTTGCTCAGTTAATATTTCTGATGCAGAAGAACGTATAGGTGCAATAGTGTAAATATTAGCGACATCCCATCCTTCCTTGAGCATGTTCACATGGATAACAATTTCTACAACATTGTCTTCCTTCTCCAATGAAATTAATTTCTCAATAGTTTCATCTGCTTCATCACCGCGTGTTTTTGTGTGAACCTCAATTACCTTTCCTATGTAGGCACCGCCGCGAAACTGGTCACTATCAATCAAAACCCTAAGTGCACTCGCATGTGCTGTATCTTTTGCTACAACTAGCATTACAGGTTTGACCACATATCTTTTACTTTCATAAGCATATTCTTTTAGTGCAGTTTTCGCACGTTCATGAAAATATGCTGCCAGTTGTAATTTACGGGCGTCAGTTTCTATTGATTCATTATCCCACTGGCTGAAATTTACATCCGCTTCCGTACCAACCCATGGGTCTTTTACATAACCATCTTTAATCGCATCCCCCAGATTATAAGAGTAAAAGATATTTTTTTTGAGTTCCGGCTGCCTGTCCCTTCCACGCCCAACCATATTTCCTGTGTATGGAGTTGCCGTAAATTCTAAACCAAAGAAAGGATTAATCCGATCGAGAGAGTCCATGGCTGCATCAGCATGATAGTGATGAGACTCATCCATAAGTACTACCAAGTCGTTAAGAGAGTTTAAATAATCAAAATATGATTCTCCAAGTGTCTCACTAAACTTAGTAATTCCTTTTTCCTGTTCTACGTCTTTCTGAGCGAATTGCTGAATATTAAAAATGTTTATTTGAATTTTATTACCGAACAAACTGGCATTAGCTTGATTTTGTTGGAAATTATCTTTTGTAACAATAGTAGTAGTAGAAATATTTATTTCTTCGATACCTCGAAATACATATTTTGGGTTATTTGCTTTACTAAAATCATCAACTAATTTTCTGTAGATTGTATTGCCGGGTGCTACAATCAAAAAATGTTGAATACCGTACACGAGATATAAGTATGCAACAAATGCTCCCATAAGGCGTGTCTTACCAACGCCAGTAGCAAGCGCAAATGTAAATGACGGAAATGTCCGTTCAAAAGATTGAAACTGACTAGTAATTATATTTTTACGTAGTTCTTCTTTGGCAGAGATTTCAATGTCCGATACAAAATTCGATTCTTTATTTCTTAATCGTTGTAACAGCTTTTTACCAGCATCTGATTCAAGATATGCAGAAAAAAGCACTAGACTCTTTTCTTGGGGAGTTCTTAAACTCATTGAATTTATTAGATATTGTAGAGCCTGATCTTTATTCATAAGTATTTATGATGCTGTTTAATAATTTTATTCTGATTCGTCATCATCAATTTCTTCAATAGCATATTCTTTAATGGGCAGGAGATATTCTTTTTTCCCAAACTGGCAGGCCTTCAAAATTGATTGCGGAATCTTTTTTATAGTTATCCGCTTATCAACGCTCTCACAACCGGGTTCATATTTTTTTGGACATATTAACAGAGTTTCATTGTTTCTTAAATGACTGACAATTTGTTGCACAATCGCTAATGAAAGCATTTGTGTAGTAACGTAAATGCTATTATTTCCTTGGCCCTTACCATGTTTCCAATATTCAGTTTGACTTGGCGCAAATGTATAATTTGTGAGTTTACACATTGCCTTGATTAATTTTATATCATTATAATAACTATCAATAACAGGATTTCCAAACTCGTCAATTAGCACAAAGCTTGGTGCTAATTCATAAAACTTATACCCCCCGCCACCTTTCCACTTCACCTCGTCGCTGATGCCACCATGATCTGTGCCGTCAATTACTTTATCCAAACGTATCTTGCAATGAGTATATGCATGTTCTCCTAATTCAATTCCTATCCATTTTCTTTTCATTTTATGAGCAACAGCTGATGTTGTAGCACTACCTAAGAAACTATCAAGAACAATATCTTGTTCTTGTGAAGCAATTGTAATAATTCTTTCTAATAATTTCTCAGGCTTTGGAGTTGCGAAAGGATTTTCATTATTGAATTTTAGAACCTCTTGCCTTGCATTTCTATTTTCTCCTACTTCCTTATAATACCAAACTGACTTTGGTACAATGCCATTATTCTCAATTTCAGATAAAAATCTTTTAATACAGGGCTTGTTTCCGCCGGTTTTTCCAAATGTAATTCTGTTGTCTGCAACTAATTCTTTAAATTTATTTTCAAAATAAACCCAAGCCCTTCCTCGAGCAGGATGAACAATTTTCCCCGAAGGTGTTTTTATTGGATACAATGCTTTCTCCGAAATTGTTTTTACTGTCATATCTCCAGGAAACCAAGGCCCCCTGCCATAAAGATTTCCATTAGTATCAATTCCATCAAATTCATCGCTATGTTTATAAATTGAGTTGTGTTCCTCGGTTCTATTCAACTTAAAGGGTCTCCAAATATCTTTTCGCTTTGCATAAACAAGAATATGGTCGTGACTATCGCTTATCCATTTAGCATCATTCTGTGGGGAAGATTTTTTTTCCCATATTACATTGCTAACAAAATTTTGTCTGCCAAAAACTTCATCACACATTACTTTTAGGTAATGGCTCTCATCATCATCAATGGTTATCCAAATACTTCCTTTTTCCGGATGTAAAAGCATTCTTAATAACTCTAGTCTTGGCTTCATAAGTGAGAGCCATGTTGAGTGCTCAACACTATCATCATAGTGTTCAAAAGCATTACCAGTATTATACGGTGGATCTATACTGATGCACGTCACCTTGCCCTCATATTCAGGGAGGAGTGCTTTAAGAGCAAGCAGGTTATCTCCATGAATAAGCATATTCTCAGTACTGGGATCACTCTTGCAGTTAGATAGATTTGGATTTTCTTCTAAAATCCTCGGTTCAATATTTGAAATATCGTATTCTTGGCTATTCTTTCCAATCCAGGTTAATTCAAGTTTTTGTTTGTTGTTGTTCGCCATAGCGTTATTTAATCTTAAATCTTATTGTAAATAATTTTGTAAGGGTCATTTTTTGTTTAAGTTGTGCCTCTACCTTTTCCAGTAAAGTTTCTTTTTTGGAATCTACTTCATCCTGAGATTTATAGAGCCGTTGCCTCATTTCATTTCTTTTCTTTTCCAAATCTTTTATCTCTCGCTGAAGTTTCACCTTTTCGACAAGGTTTATAATTTTCTTGGCGTTGGTCTTTAATGTTTTAATATCAATATCCAAGCGCTTGAGTTCTATTTCTAAACTCTTTTTCACGTCTTCTGCCCATTTATCCAGCTTATCAACTTCACCATCGAAGAATTCACTATTACGTTCTGCAATGCTTTCTGTAAGTATAGTCACTTTCTCGTCTTCCTTTGTTAGAATCTCTTTTCTATCAATTTCAATATTTTTATCAATTACCTCGGCATTAAGTAGGAAAAGTTTTTTTGTCACATCTTCTTCAATCATTTCGCCATCATCTTTTATTGCAGTAACTATAATATTATCCTCAGTTTCAAATGAATCAATGGTAAGTTCTGATACTTGCAATATGCCTGTTGAACCAACTAACTCTTTAATTGGTGAAATAATTTGGCCGTGGTTTGAATAATTAAAAACAAGTTCGGCATTTGAAAGGGAATTGGATTTTATTTCCTTTAAAATTAATTCAGCTAGTGGATGTCCAGGTCTGTAAATATGGGCATCATCAATATTTTTTCCAATTTTGTAAGGGCCTTCTTCAATATTTTCATCTGGAAATGGATTCTGGTTGAGTTTAAAAGAATACTCAGCGTCAGAATATGTAGCTTTCTCTCCCAAAAAATAACGGGAAATATCCCAAAGCCATTTTTCATATGTTTCTAAGTATGCCCTGGTTTCCCGCAAGTTTATTTTAAGTTTTTCGTGTACATCATAATCAAAGTTTTCGAGAAGTTTTTCTTTGGCTCCGCGCATACCTTCCTGAATGGATTCATCCATCTCGGTCTGTAATGCATCAAATGCTTTATTTATTTCTTCTTCTGTTCTGCACGATTGATATATTCCGGCAATTCTCTTTTCAAAATCAACACCAGATTCAATACTTCCAAGCACTTCATCACTTGCGCCGAATACACCCTTAAAGAGTTTGAATTTTTGATCTAATAGTTCATATACACGTTGGTCAGCTGCGTTTTTGCGGTTTACGAAATTTACAACAACAACATCATGCTTCTGACCATAACGATGACAACGGCCTATTCTTTGCTCGATTCTCTGCGGATTCCAGGGTAAATCATAATTGATAACTAATGAGCAAAATTGCAAATTTATGCCCTCAGCTGCTGCTTCGGTGGCTATCATTATTTCAGCATCTGATTTAAAGTAATCAACCAAGGCTGCACGAAGGTCGGCGGACTTGGAACCTGTTATTTTATCACTGTCTTTATTTTTTGAAAGCCAATCATCATAAATGTCTTTTGACTTTTGATCATTATTAGAACCATTAAATAATAGAATTTTGTCTTTGTAACCACTTTCTGAAAGTAAGTTCCAAAGGTAATCCTGAGTTATTCTTGATTCAGTGAAAATAACCGCCTTTTTATTAGCACCAAGATTAGCAGTCATTTCAAAACCTTTTTCTAATGCGATAAGTAAAGATTCTCCCTTTGAGTTTTTGAAAATAACTATTGCTAAATCTCTAAATTTTTCCAGGTCAATTTTTTCCTTTTGAATATGTGGGATGTCTTCGACAGTGTAGGTTTTCTTCTTAACTAATTCTTCATCGTCGGGTTCAGCTTCTTCGTCATCAATCCATTCATCTGCAGTATCAGCTAGTGCTTCATAGTTTTCTTCCAAACCAAAAGGAAGTTCTTCATTTATAACAAGAGACTTTTTCTTAATTTCTTCAATTATTTTTTCCAATTTATAAACAAGTCCATTTAAAGTACTGGCAATTGCAAATGAAGATGAGGCAAGCAGTTTACGTAAAATAAGCGTCATTAATTGACGCTGGCTGAAAGGCAACGCATAAAGCTTTGGCCTTTGAAGATATTCTGAAATACCATTATAAAGCTCAATTTCTTGCTCTGTAGGGATATAATCTTGCGTGATTGGTTTCCGGTCACGATAATTAATATATTCCAAAACTTGTCTTCGAAGTGTGCGGATACAAACCGTTTTTAAACGATTACGCAAATCGATAAACATTTCTTGTTTTGGCTCTACCAAACCAAGCTCATTCTCGTAGGCATCTTGTTCACGGGAAACCTTCGCATAGTTAGCTTTGAAACTATTTAGGTCTCCGAAAATATGGTCGTCAATAATGCTTACTAATCCATACAATTCTAAAAGAGAGTTTTGAAGGGGAGTTGCAGTAAGAAGTAATTTAGGGTACTCCTGGATGGCCTCTTTAATTTCCCTGGCAATTTTATTGCTTGTCTTGTAAACGTTACGTAACCGGTGGGCCTCATCTATAACAACTAGATCAAATGAAGTTTGCTTTATGTATGGAGATTTAGATTTTGCGAAATGATAGGAACAAATTACAATAGCATTTTCATGATTAAAAGGATTAAGGTTACCATCTTTTATGCTTTGGTTAAATGACTTAGCTTCTAAGATTATGGATGGTAAAAAAAACTTTTCCTGAAGTTCTGTATTCCATTGCTTACGAAGGCTTGAAGGAACGATAAGGAGAATTTTTCTTTTCCTCTCTGCCCATTTTTGAGATAGTACTAAGCCAGCTTCAATTGTCTTACCCAATCCAACTTCATCTGCTAAAATCGCACCTTTTGATAATGGTGATTTAAAAGCAAAAAGGGCTGCTTCTATCTGATGTGGATTTAGGTCAACCTGGGCATTAGAAAGCGTGGAAGAAAGCTTTTCTAAGCTATCTGAGGGGCATCGTTTAGTAAGCTCGCTTGCAAAATATTTAGCATGATAATCGGTAATATTGTCCATTTTTAACTGAAGTAGCTATGCCATAAAACTTCCAAAAGTATAGCATTTAAGAGTTAATTTTTAAAGCTATAAATACTATAGAGGTTGAAGGTCTATTATTAGTGTTACATACCTTTGACGATTAATTAATTTCGGTATAGAGTAAATTTATGGTCAAAATATGGAACGTCTTCTTATAAAACTCAATAATAAGCAAGCAATAGTAATAAGTAAAAGCGTTTTTGTCGATCTTTTAGAAATATCACATATTAAAGAATACAAGGATTACATAAAGGCAATCGATCAAAATGAAATTACCTTTATTAATTTAAAAAAGCTAGCAACCAAAGCCGGTGTTCCGTATCCTTTGTTTTTTGCACCTAAACACATTGTTGACAAACAAATAGAAAATAAGGACAAAAATTTGTATGAAAAAATTCCTAGTAAAGAGGAAATAAGATTAAGTTCAAGAGGACGTATAGAAGTCAAGGATATTGAACTTATTGCGAAAGATTTGGGGCGTAAACAAGAATTCTTGAAGAATAGAGTGTTGTTAAAAGCAGATCCGAATAAGTTTATAGGAAGCGTAGGTGATAAGATTAAGAAAAATATTCCTGTTGAAGAAATTGCTACTGAAATAAGAGAGTATCTCGGAATAGATTTAATTTATTTGAGAAGTATTCCTAAAGACAAGGTGCTTAACTATATTACTACCTGTTCCGAGAAAAAGGGTATTCTTATTTCCTTTAGCTCGTATAATTACATGCCACAAAATATTAATCCAGAACTTGAGTTGAGTGGTATTTGCATTAAGGACAAAAAATTTCCATATATATTTATCAATACACGAGACGGCGATGAAAAGCCTAAGATCATTGAATCTGCCGGTAGACAAATATTTACATTGCTTTCAATGCTTGCATTTATTGGTATGGGTAAATTCCTATTGAGTTCAAAAAGTGGGAGGTCAAAAAATGACCCTATAAAGTTAGCCTATGCAATCGCGGGTGAAATCATTATTCCCCAAAGCGATCTTAATACTTTTAAAATTACAACTCTTGACGAATTGAAAGAGAGAGCGCACTTTTTTAAAATTACTCCAAGCATGCTTTTGTATAAATTAGAGGGGCAGAGAAAAATTGGAGCCGTTCTAGCTAATTCTTTCCGGCAGCAGTTACAGCAAGATTTAAGAAAAGCTGAACCAAAACAAAAACGCGCACCACATCCAACAACTGGTTATGGTAAATACAATGGCCTACGATTTTCAAAAGAAATAATTAATGCATACAGAACTGGGTTGATTTCGCAAGTTGAGGTTAAAAATATATTGTTTAGGCAGGGAAAGATGGATGGAAAGATTTTTAATGATTATAATCAAAAGTATAATTGATATATTATGAAATACATACTTGATAAAAATGTTTTAACTCATGATGTAACTGAAAATATCGATAAAAGAGACGACTTGTGTATTACACAAGATGTTTTAGAAGAAGCCGGTTTTAACGATCAAGAAATTATTAAGATAAAGAAGGCAGGAGTTCATGTATTAAATGTATCAAAAAAACATCTCCAGAAATTGGTAGAGGTTATGGCTAATCATGGTAATAATTTAAAACTTATTAATCTTTATCCTGGAAAAGGAACTGCCGATGTTGTAATGATTGCTTATGTACTTTCAGAGCAGGAAAATCCTGAAACTCTATTTACTGAGCAATATACTATTGTTACCAATGACAAAGAATTAACCTCTGTAGCTACGAAGTGCGGTATTGAATGTGTCACACAAATACCTCTTTAGCAAATAGGATGAGCGTTCTATAATAGTTTTATCACTAGTGATTATTTAAATATATTTTTAATGCTTGTACACTTTTATGAATTTCTTCCCTGAGGGAGGGCATTTCTGAAAGCCACCCTGATGGGTCACCCAATGGTATATCTAACAATTAATCAAATATCCTTTTAAAATATAAGATATAATAATTTTCATTTTTCATGATTTTGGTTAGTTTTTAGGCAAAATTGTAGCACTTTTGCATATAGAATAAGGGATTATAGTACTTCTTTTTGATAGCACTTTTCACAATAAATAATTTCAGAACGTTCGGGAGAATAGGAAGTTTCAAATTCTATATTACATGAATTTTTGTGGTCATGATCAAGTTTGTCACACATACATGTCCGGTGCCAAAGCTCAACCGGATTACGTAGCTTTGACATGATAAAATTTCTGGTATTTGGACATTGTCTTGGAAGAGGCAAACCAAATTTCCGGTACACCAATAATTCATCCCGAGTAATTTTAAATGCCATAGAACATTTATGCTCCTGTGCCAGATTTTTATCTCTATCCCACGCTTCACATAAAATGGCATCAGATAGTATTGAATCGTCAACCTCATCAATTGTGTTTGGCAAATCTTTATAGTTCCTTGAGTGTTTGTAGTTTTTATCTTCAAATGACTGCCACTTATATCCTAACTTGGTAGCTGTTTCCTCTGTCAGAGGAAGATACTCTTGAGAGATCGTTTCATTATAGGCAAATGGTATTATTTCTGTTGGAAAAAGCTCGCCATATGAATATAACATACCCATATTATCGGTGTACGGAACCTCTTTCATGGCAGAAATTATTTTCTGACGCAAATCTTTATATGTCGCTTCGTCATATTGCTTGTTTAAGATGCAATACTCTTTGTTTTTCAACGAAATACATCCAAACGAGTTCTTGATATTACTAGAGTCGACAAGATAGTCAGAGTTAAAGTTATTCGCGCCATTTATACTAAAAAAGGTCATAGACGAGAAGTCCATATTATTGCATTCATAAATGAGTTCTCCGTTATGTACCCCAAACACATCCATACTGTCTTTTTGTTTTCCTCCGCGCACGGCATATTTATCATTCTCTCCGTCATAGATATAATACGAATTTTTAACATTTTTTGAATTATAGATAAATTCACCTGAGACACCATAGTTATGATCTCCTGTCATGAATTTATGCAAGGCTTTGGTTCGTATTACTTCATTGAAGGTCTGTATATTTTTTCGTAGAGCATCATACGAATGCAATATTTCTTTTTTTATCTTCTCAAACTCTTCTCTTGATACCTGTTCGTTAAAAACATAATAATTTTTGTTACGAAGATTATAACTAAAAAGACAGTTTGAGCAATTCTTGCAGTCGTACAAAAAAGCAGAATCAAAACAGCCAGAGCAATTTTGGCTAAAATGGGTCTGGTTGCATGACGTGCAGTCTATTGAAGAAAAGCAGAGTTCACAATTCTTGACGAATAGACAATCCCAACAATCCTTGCTCTCCATAATAGTTTGTCCATATCCACAATTTTCTGAAAACCAGCTCCCGTATACCAAGTAGCAATTCTTCATGTGGGCGGTGAAATTACAGTAATCGCTATTTGTGTTTCCTGAAGTGTATAGTGCAGGTTTTGGTACTATTTTTTGCAACTGAGCAAACTGTCCAAAGAACGGTATATTAAAATCATACTCTCTGCCATAATCCAGTGGCGACCACTTGTCACTGAGCCAACAGTCATTGCAATACACAGGAAAGACAGCATCAGATTTATACATAGAGATTATGTCTTTCTTGCAGAGATCGCAATTTCTTCGGTAGAGTGCTCTTTCGTTTCTCCACATAAGGCGACGTGCTAGTCGACATTTCCAGCAAAACGTAGGAGGAGGGACTCTTACTTTCGAATAGAAATCAAAATCTTCTGATTCAATAGTAAAATCTTGCTTACAATTCTGGCAACTTCTTATTCCATTTTCCATATACCTAAGTATATCAAATAACTATATAAAAACTACAGAAACTCAAACCAACTTTAGATTACGAAATATAGTTAAAATGATTTGAGTAAATACTAGGTATATAACTCCGGATACAACTCTCCCGGATGCACATTATAAAGCTTTGCCAGTTTTAATGTATTCTGAAGGCTAGGGAAGGCTTGTCCTTGTTCCCAACGACTAATCCTATCTTCACTATTAAACCCCATATAAGTAGAGACTTGTCTTTGGGTGAGACTTGCTTTTAACCTATGCTCTTTTAATGTATTTGGATGTAAAAATTTTGTGTTTTTCATATGATTTTAATATAACTAAATTAATAAGAAGAAATAAGACAGGGTATACTGCACTAGTTAAGACATATGGGAGGGGAGTGAATATTTAAATATATTTTTAACTCTTCTATACTCTCATTTATTTCTTCCCTGAGAGGGGGCATTTCTGAAAGCCAACCTGTAGGGTCACAAATCCATATCAAAAAACCATAGAAGTTTTATGTCTATGGTCTAGGTTTCGTTTGTAAATAAGATTGAATTCAAAAAGAGCTACAGGATTAAAGCTTAATTTTTTCCTGGATTTCACTAAATAATCTAACT
>JAUZQA010000199.1 GCA_030705665.1 Bacillota bacterium | reverse complement strand
TTGTTGAAATGGTGTTCAATGGAGAAGACTCGGTCATCCCGTAAACCTGAATGAACTCCCAGCCAAGTTCTTTTTCCACCCGAGTAACGAATGCAGGAGGAGGGGCAGAACCGGCAATGACAACCCTTACATTTTGCTGTACTTCAGGTACATTTTTTTCATAGTATTGCATTAATGAATTGAGTACAGTCGGTGCCATATGCATAACCGTAGCCTTATGCTTTTCTAATGCTTGAAAAATCGATTCAGGTGTAGCCTTTCTTAAGCAGACCTGTGCAGCTCCGTTAGCCGTATAATAAAATGGTGAACCCCAGCCATTAACATGGAACATTGGCAGTACATGCACTAAAACGTCTTGATCAGATACACGTAAATGGTGCATACAGCTCATTGCGTGCAAGTAGTTATTTCGGTGGGTAAGCATAACACCCTTAGGATTTCCGGTTGTACCGCTGGTATATAAAAGACTGCAAACGTCATTTTCGTCCAATTCTTCCCGATCAAACTGGAGACTGCTTTGAGCTGCAAGCCACTGGTCATAGCTTGTCTCTTCTGTGAGATCATCCTTATAATGTACGATAATTTTTTCTACTGTTACTAGTTTGTCTTTGATGGGAACGATTAAATGATAGAGGTCTTGGTCGACAAAAAGTACCTTCGCTTCGCTGTGGTTTAGAATGAATAGATAATCATCGGGCTTTAAACGGATATTTAACGGTACCATAATAGCGCCTAATTGAAAGATTCCATAGAATCCTTCAAGCATTTCAACTGAATTTGGGGCAAGGTAGGCTACCCTGTCTCCTTTTGTTATCCCTAAGCTGCGAAGTCCATGTGATAATTGATTCACTCTGGTGTTTAACTCTTGGTAGGTAAGGGCTCTTTCATCACAAAAAATGGCTTTTTTTGTTCCATAAAGTGATACAGCTCGATCCAAAAAGTGAGTTAAAACTAAAGGTACATTCATCTTATTCTCATTCCCCCTAAATATAGTAAAAATATCAGAATATACCTAATATTAACATTATTTAACACAGATGTATGTCGAAAGTTGTCTGTTATAATACAATTTTTTAGATTTTTTTAAAAAAATAGCGGAATTAGTAACATTATGAAGGTAAAAACCAACTTAATTTGGATTAAAAACAAAAACAGGCGTCTCAAGGCGCCTGTACTTACTTAACAAAACCGATCATAAATGGCAAAGCAATAAAAGAGATAAGTGTGGTCCAGAGGATACATTTTGATACAAACTTAGGTGAAGCATTAAACTTTTCGGCTAAGATGACAGCATTGACGGCAACGGGCATACACGCCAATATAAACAAAACGGAATGCAGGATACCTTTGACATGCAAGATAGAAAGACAGAGTAGCGCAACAAAGGGTGATAATAGCAATCGTACAAACATTCCAGCCCAGAAAGATAATTGCACCTTATGGTCTAACTTTGCAACCTTCACGCTAACCATTTGGGCACCTAAGATTGCTAGAACAATCGGTGAATAAGCGTTTGCGATCATAGAAACGCCCTTTGCAACACCACTAGGTAAGTGGAGATCAAAGCTGCGGAGAACAAGGGCCAAGATCGCTGCATAAATAGATGGAAGTGAGAAAACTGATTTGATCGCATTTTTTACAGAGAATTGGGAGCGTGCTGCAAAATAAACTCCAATGGTATTGACGATTACCATTTGCGAAATAACGTAAACAGATGCTTTATCTAAGCCTAGCTTGCCAAAAGCAAGTAAAACCAGCGGGAGACCGTAATTAACGCTGTTTGTAAATGATGAAACAAGCGTAAGCCCTGATACTTCAGGGGCCGGTAACCTGAGTAGTCTGCCAATTCCATTTGCAACTGCCCATAATAATATAAGATCTAAAATAGAAAATGCTAGTGTCATATAGACATCATTGTGGGAAACTTGGGCTTTCAGTAATGTATCGAGAATAAGGGCGGGACTTAAATAGTATAATGAGACGGTTAATAAGGGTTTGGTTTCAAGGTTTTTGTAGTGTGCGAGCAAAGCACCGATCACAACTGGTATTGAAAGCGGAACGATTACATCAAACAACGTTGAGAATACGCTTTGAATCATAAAATCTCCCTCTCTATCTCTGTTTAGTTATAGCTACTAATATAGCAAAAAATAGGAGAGAAATTCCAGAATTATGCCGATTTTATTAATCAAACGTTTGATTAATAAAAAACCAATTCACTTAATGTGAATTGGTTTTGGAGGTTACTAAATTAAACGAATGGTGCGAATTCACCGTACTCTTCCATTTTTGCTATTAATTTCTTTAAGAATTTTTTCATTTTAATCTCCCCTTTGATACGATTTCTTGTTCGTTCTATTTGATAGACCAATTGTCGTTCAAAGAGGCCTTTTTTACAAAGACACTGAAAACGAAAACATTTGTGAAGAAAACGTGAACATAGGTGAAGAAAGCGTGTAAAATGGGCCATTTTCTTAGTTTTTCACTGTTTTTCTCTTATTTTTAACTAAAAAAACTGCCGATGAATTCGATTTTCTCGAATTTGTCGACAGCAAGAGAGACAAGTTAGTGTGACTCGGTAACTTTGGTAACCTTTTGGAAAGATATTGGTGATTTTAGAAGTCTGTATGCTAAATAGGATGCCAGAACAGCCTTTAAAATATCTCCAGGGATATAGACTAAGCAGAATTTAGCAGCTGTAAGAACTGAAATATGCATCACGAACGCTTGAACAGGTACCCCGATTAAGTAAATTAAGAAAATGCCAACGGTAAGATTAACAAGTAAAATATTCCATAGCTTTAGATTGCGGAAACGGTGCACTAAAAATCCAACGCAGCCTGCGGTAATAGGATAAGCAATCAGGAATCCTGCAGAAGGCCCAACAAAAACGCTGACTCCGCCTCGGCCGCCAGATAAAAGCGGCATTCCGGCAGCAACCACTAATAAAAAGACAACCATTGAAAGAAAACCGCGTTTGGCACCTAAAACGGTACCGGCAAGAAGAACCCCTAATGTTTGCAATACGATTGGAACAGGTGTGAACGACAGCATAATCGGCGGGACAAAACCCATTGCCCCCATAATAGCTGCAAAAAGAGCTATGTATGTAAGATCTAAGACCTTCATAATTAACCTCCATGTTTGATAATAAATAGTATTTTTTCTAATTTTCATTCTATTTCCAAACACACTATATGTCAACTTTAATTTTAAATTAGTTTACATATAAGAGCGCAGGCTGCGTTAAATTGGGCTGTTGATTTCCGTTTCAATCAACAGAGTTAAAAATCAAAAATTTCCTTTACTACAGCCTAATTAAAAATCTATGTAAGATTTTATAACAGGTTTATAGAATATTTCGAATAATAACATTACTATGTTATGTATATTAACAACTGTAACTTGAGGGGGATTCATCTTGGTGAAGGAAAAGTTAGTCTTAGTCGGGAATGGAATGGCAGGGGTTCGCTGTATTGAGGAAATTTTAAAGCTCGAACCGAACCGCTTCGAAATTTTCATCTTTGGAAGTGAACCACATCCTAATTACAATCGCATCCAGCTTTCGAAGGTGTTACAAGGTGATACATCCATCGAGGACATCACGATTAACGATTGGAGCTGGTATGAAGAAAATAAAATTCATTTATATCCTGGGGAAACAGTTGTCAAAATTGATTCAGCCCATCAAATCGTCATTTCAAATAAAGGCCGCGGGGTAGAATATGACAAATTAATTCTGGCAACCGGCTCTGTCCCTTTCATTTTGCCAATCCCTGGCGCTGATAAAAAGGGAGTAACCGCTTTTCGAGATATAAGCGACTGTGAAAAGATGATCGAGTATGCGAAGAAATATAAGAAGGCAGCTGTCATTGGCGGAGGTTTATTAGGACTTGAAGCAGCAAGGGGACTTTTAAATCTTGGAATGGAAGTAGATGTCATTCATTTAGGCAGCCATTTAATGGAGAGGCAGCTTGATTCCATTGCAGGGAAACTACTGCAAACAGAGTTGGAAAGACAAGGGATGAACTTCTTGCTGGAGAAGCATACAAAAGAGATTCTTGGCGGAGAACATGTTCAAGGATTACGCTTTAGTGATGGTCAGGAAATACAAGCAGACTTAGTTGTCATGGCAGTGGGAATCATGCCCAATGCCAAGTTAGCTCAGGATAGCGGTATTCAGATTCATCGCGGAATTCTTGTCAATGATTACATGGAAACGAGCCTTTCCAATATTTATGCTGTCGGAGAATGCGCGGAGCATAGGGGGATCGCATATGGGTTGGTTGCACCACTATATGAGCAAGGAAAGGTCCTTGCTAAAAGAATTTGCGGCGTGGATGAAACGCCCTACGTTGGCTCAACTGTATCAACCCAATTAAAGGTCTCGGGTGTCGATGTTTTTTCAGCTGGTCAAATAGTGGAAGACCAAGTTACGAAAACAATGAAGTTTTTCGATGATTATCATGGGACATATAAAAAGATTCTCATTAAAGAAGGCAAGATCGCTGGCGCTGTCTTGTTTGGTGATACAAATGAGGGGAATCGCTTATTAAATCTTATAAAAAAAGGGGCAGATATTTCAGCTTATACAACAGCGGAACAACAGGAACAAGACGCCGTTAGTTTGGCAGCGGCAATCGCCGATGAAGAAATCATTTGCGGCTGTAATGGGGTAACAAAAGGAGTCATTGTGAATGCAATTCAATCACAAGGATTAACGACAGTCGAACAAGTGAAAGGATGCACGAATGCATCCAGATCATGTGGTGGCTGTAAATCGTTAGTGGCCGATATACTAGCGTACACTTTAGGCGATCAGTTTAATAAAGCGGAACAAATAGAGCCGATTTGCAGCTGTACAACGTTATCAAGGGATGAGATTGTAGCAGAAATCCGTCAAAAAGGTCTTTCCCATATAAGAGAAGTCATGAGTGTTCTTGGCTGGGAAACAGATAATGGCTGCTCAAAATGCAGGCCTGCCCTCAATTACTATTTAGGTATGCTCGACCCTGTTCATTATGATGATGAGCGAGAATCGCGATTTGTTAATGAAAGGCTCCATGCCAATATTCAAAAGGATGGGACCTATTCAGTTGTCCCAAGAATGTACGGCGGGGTAACAAACGCCGAGGAGCTTCGAAAAATTGCCAATGTGGCTGAGAAATACAATGTCCCTTTAATTAAACTCACAGGCGGACAACGAATCGATTTGCTTGGAGTCAAAAAAGAGGACCTTCCAAGTGTGTGGGCCGATCTTGAAATGCCCTCGGGCTATGCTTATGGAAAATCATTGAGGACGGTAAAAACTTGTGTAGGCCAAAACTTTTGCCGGTTTGGGACACAGGATTCGATTGGAATGGGTATTCGAATGGAAAAGAAATTTGAAAGGTTAAGTACACCGCATAAAGTAAAAATGGCGGTATCTGCCTGTCCAAGGAACTGTGCTGAATCAGGAATAAAAGATGTTGGAGTGGTAGGCGTCGATGGGGCATGGGAAATTTATGTCGGCGGTAATGGAGGAACACATTTAAGAGCCGGTGATCTTCTTTGCAAAGTGAAAACAGAGGAAGAGGTCCTCGAAATCACGGGATCGTATCTCCAATATTATCGGGAGACAGCTCATTATTTAGAGCGTACATCCAAATGGGTGGAACGTATTGGACTCGAAACCATTAAAACGGTACTTGAAAATAAACAGACACGGCAAGAATTAAATGAGCGTTTAAATCAAGCATTAAGCGTATCAAACGATCCATGGGAGGAAGCCATCCATAATCCAAAAATTCAGCAGGAACTTTATGAGAGTGTCAATGTGCCAGTTGAAATCAATTAAAGGGAGGTAGAGATAATGGAAGTTACCCGCTATCGAATCAAAGTGGCAAACATAACGGATTTACCGATGAATCTTGGGAAAACGGTAAAAATTGGCGCTCTGGAAATTGCCATTTTCCGTCTGGAAAATGGAGATGTTCGGGCAATTGAAAACCGATGCCCGCATAAAGGCGGTGTATTGGCGGAAGGGATGCTTAGCGGAGAGCATGTTTTCTGTCCGATGCATGATTGGAAGATCAGTGTTGTCGATGGGAAGGTTCAGGAGCCTGACGTCGGCTGTGTCAAAATCTATGAAACTGAAATTGTAAATGGGGATGTAATTGTCATTTTATAAAAAGAGAAAAGTGACTTGGAGGTCAAATTTAGAGAGGAAACAGCTCGGTTGTAATGTATATGTGAGTGATTACTCACTATAAAAAAATAACAGGATCGATATGAATTCCTGTTATTTTTTTGCGACAACATTGGAGGTAAAAGCATGAAAAACGAAACGATTTATATAGGTAACAAGAAAATTCTCTTCTTAACGACATTCGCCTTTTTTCTTACATTTGTTGTTTGGTTTAATATGGCGCCGTTCGCAACAACCATTATAAACACACTTGGATTATCAAAAGAGGAAATGGGAATTTTAATGAGCTTCAATGTTGCCTTAACCATTCCTGCCCGAATGATTATCGGTTTGTTAGTGGATCGATTTGGACCGAGAAAGATTTACTCCGCACTATTGATCACTATGAGCATCCCTTGTTTTTGCTTCGCCTTAGGCACGTCTTTTTGGCAGCTATTTATCTCCAGACTTTTTCTAGGCGTAATCGGGGCAGGATTTGTGATTGGGATTCGAATGGTTTCAGAATGGTTCCCTGAAAGACAAATTGGTTTGGCAGAAGGAGTCTATGGGGGCTGGGGAAATTTCGGTTCTGCAGCAGCCGCTTTTACCTTGCCGGTCCTTGCACTTTGGATTGGAGGAGAGAATGGCTGGCGCTGGGCCATCCTGCTAACCGGAGCGGCATCACTTATTTATGGTATTTTCTATTATTTTTCTGTTCAGGACACGCCAAAGGGAAAAAGCTATAAACGTACCAAACGGAGAGGTACACTGGAAGTTACATCTGTGAAGGATATGTTTGGATTAATGATGATGACGTTTCCGGTGTATGGTATTTTAGGTGTTCTTACTTGGAAATTAGCCACAACATCGCTGATCACAATCAATGCAGCCGCTATTATTTATGGCCTGCTCGCTATTTTTTACCTTGTCAATCTAACAAAAATTTGGACCGATAACAAAGGGACCTTTGACAAAGAAATCCCTGAAAGTGAAAAGTATTCGTTCACGCAAGTAGCTATTCTTGATTTTGCTTATTTGATCACTTTTGGTTCAGAGCTTGCGGTCGTCTCCATGCTTCCAATGTTTTTTCAGGCTACTTTTGATTTATCCGTTGTCCATGCAGGCATGATCGGATCCAGTTTTGCTTTTATGAATCTAGTTGCCCGCCCTCTTGGCGGCTTCGTGAGTGACCGGTTTGGCAGGAAGAAAACCTTACTAATCGTTTTACTTTGCTTAAGCATTTGTTATTTTGGAATGTCCATGATTTCTTCTAAGTGGCCATTAATTCTCGCCTTAGTGTTAACTGTAGGCTGTTCGA
>JAUZQA010000198.1 GCA_030705665.1 Bacillota bacterium | reverse complement strand
GAAAACAGTTAAATTAGCGGCGAAATATTTTTCGACAGTCGGAATTGAAATCTACCCGTTAAACTCCGATGAATATCGGTTTTTACAAAGCTGCGGTGCTGATTTTGTGTCTGTTTACCAAGAAACCTATAATACCGACACCTACGAAAAAGTTCATTTATGGGGGTCAAAAAGGATCTTCCCATACCGTTTTCATGCGCAAGAGCGAGCTTTGCTTGGGGGAATGCGCGGGGTTTCCTTTGGCGCTTTACTTGGATTGGATGATTTCCGCAAGGATGCCTTTGCAGCAGGCTTACATGCCCATTTGATCCAACAAAAGTATCCACACGCCGAGGTCGGTTTCTCTGTCCCGCGCCTGCGCCCATATAAAAACAACGCTGAAAATGGACCAAAAGATGTTCACGAAAAACAGCTTTTACAAGTCATGCTTGCTTATCGCCTTTTGATGCCATATGCCGGAATCACGATTTCGACAAGGGAGAGGGCAGGCTTCCGCGACAACGTCATCGGCTTGGCCGCTACGAAAATGTCTGCAGGGGTGAATGTTGGCGTCGGCGGACATAACGAGGAACAAAAAGGTGATGAGCAGTTTGAAATCTCGGATGAACGAACTGTAAATGAAGTTCATCAAGTGATTGTCAACAAAGGATTACAGCCTGTTTATGCGGATTATATAAGAGTTTAGGAGTATAGGTATGCTCATTCTGGTAACCAACCGAAAGCTATGTAAGGATGACTTTTTACAGCGAATCCAACAATTGGTAAAGAGCAAGCCCCATGCAATTATGCTAAGGGAAAAAGATTTAGATGGTGGAGAATTCGAGGATTTAGCAGAAAACGTAAAAGGGATCTGTGATGTGGCACAGGTTCCTCTCATTATTAACCAAAATATCTCTGCTGCCGCTAAGCTTAAACTGCTAAACATCCATTTATCAATCAGTGATTTAAGAAAATATCAAAATGATTTATTGCCGTTTTTGAATATTGGTGCTTCTGTTCATTCCGTTTCAGAGGCAGCAGAAGCTCAAAAGTTGGGTGCTTCTTATTTGATTGCCGGACATATCTTTAACACGGATTGCAAAAAGGGAGTCCCACCGAGAGGGCTCCCATTTCTAAAAGAAATTTGCGAATCTGTATCGATTCCGGTCTTTGCCATTGGCGGCATTACCAATAATCGTGTTAAAGATGTATTGGAAACAGGGGCTAAAGGTGTATGTATCATGTCTGAAGCAATGACCTGTCAGAATCCCAGTGAACTGTCAGAGCAATATAGACTGGAATAGCTTTAAGAATAATCGGGGAGGTCTTTCATGCGAGAGACTCCCTCTTCTTTAAGTATCATGAATCACGATTCCAGTTTTACACTATGATTACGTATTATACTTGTTTTTTCTCTAGTTTCTCCAAATAAAGCAAAGGTTCGATTTAAAAAATTTTGCAGTGTGCTTCTGATGGCAGTTTTAATAAACATTTCCTGCTTAATTTCGAGCAGATCATCTGACAGAGAAATGGATGTTATTTTGTTTTCTTTGATACGCTGAAAACGTTCGCAAAGGTAAGCGATTTTTTTTAGCAGAATTGGACTTTCAGATGATAGTTCATGATGAATCGACCAATTATTCGGGGTTCTCATCACGAGCAATATCTTCACATCAATCTTACCTTTGTAATCAAACTCAAATGCATTCAAACTGCTATCACTATCCTTCACTTCGCGTATACCTCTTAAGACACCAATTTCCTTTTCAAAAATAGTAATAAGCAATTCTTTATGATCCACGCCATCCACCCTCTTTTGGAATACCTATCTTTTTAGATTGGTCTAAATTAAAATTTCGAATTTTCTTAATATTTATAATTTTAATTTATTTTTCTTTGGATTGGGAGAAATATGCTCATACACACCGAAAGGCCCCCAAAAATGAAGATCAGGATCATCTCCAATTTTGGGGGCCCATTTATTAGGAAGCAACTTTCTTCAACTTAATATTCATTTCCAGTGAACGATTAAAAAAGATAACGATCGAATTAATAAGAAGAACGGTCATCGTAACATAAAAGACGGACCGTATACCCCAGGTTGCAGCAACATGGCTCCCAATTAAAGGTCCTACAAAGTTTCCTAAAAATAGTGAGGAACTATTAAAGCCGAACACCGTTGCCTGAATTTCAGTCGGTGCTAATTTTTTTACAAGAACATTAAGCGATGGGACCATACCGCCGACAAATAAGCCGAGTAGGAAACGTCCAACTAAAAGAGTAGTTATATTTCCAGCTAATGCCTGCGGGATAAAGGCAAGCGCAGCCATGAACAAGGCAAAGGCTAAGACTTTTTTTTGGCCAATTTTATCACCAATTTTACCTAAAGTCGGTGACCCAATCAGATTTGCCATCCCTGTAATGGAAACGACAAGTCCGGCAATAAACTCTAAATGCATTCCGTGATATAAGGTTTTGGCATAAACGGTCGCCAATGGTTCTATGCTCATCATTCCCAGATTCGTAACGAAAGAAGCAATAAAAACAGGAACCAATGGCTGTACCATCGACCAATGTACCTTGTGTTTCTGTTTAATCTGAGCAGCAGGCTTGTGTTCTTCATGGACAAAAAATAGGATGAGGAGACCGGCTACACACAGAAAAGCACCTGTAATGAAAAAGATATGATGATATCCCATCTTTTCCGCCATAACTCCTCCGGCGAGAGGTCCTAACAAATTTCCTGCAATCAGGCCGGTTTGTAATGTACCTAGTGCTCGGCCGGACTGTTCATTTGGAGTAACCGAGGCAAGAAGCGAAATAGACATTGAAATAAATCCGGAGAAAACCCCGTTTATAATGCGCAGAACAAGTAATTGCCATGGATGGACAACAAGCCCCATTAAAGCTGTAACGATCCCCATACCAAATCCTGCCCTAAGCAGCATAACCTTTCGGCCATACTTGTCTGCCATCGCCCCCCATATCGGTTGAAAAATGACAGAAACAATAAATTGAGAGGCAAAAATCCACCCTGTCCATCTCTCCACTGCTTGTGTTGAATGAACACCTAATTGTTCAATATATAAAGGAAGAAAGGGCAATATTAAACTCATCCCCATCGCTCCAAAGAAATCTGCAATCCATAATATCAATAATGTTCTTTTCCAATTCAAGGCCTGTACTCTCCTTTCATGCGATGCAAAAAATCATAGGTGTTATTGGTTATCCCTTTTCTTTGGAATATGGGAAACCAATTTATCCATCAGGTTTAGCAGGGTCTCCTTTTCTTCAATTGAAAAATTTTGAAACGGCTGGGCTAAGGAATCCACCCACAGCTTTTCGCGTTCCTGGATGATTTCTTTCCCTTTTTCACTGAGGGCGACTGTTTTAACCCGCGCATCTTTTTGACCTGCCGATCGGTAAACAATCCCATTCTTCTCTAAGCGATCAACCATCTGGCTCATCGTACTGGAGCGAACATCCAAATGCTCGGCCAATTCACCAATCGTACAGCTGCCGTGTCGTTGTAAATGCCGCAGCAAGAGCCATTGGACACGTGTTACCGGGTTTTCTGACTGATCGGACGCCATACTGCGCAAGTACCGATTAATAGCTTGCATATTCATAACGAATGAGTGTAATAAATCCTTATTTTCCATTTTTTATCACCATCAATTAAATTATATAGCTATACAACATATTTTTTTGCAATCAACATTATATACCGGTCCAACTTATAATTGCAAACAATATTATTTAGCTATACAACATATTTTTCAATAATCGAAAAAACCCCTTACTCGTAGAGTAGGGGCAAGTTTTTGGTAAGTTTTGTATCTAATTATCCTTTTAAACTATTTCTATAAAAATCAAAGTCAGTTTTTATGTAATGAAAGGCCCTTGCATTACCGCCCTGATCAGGGTGTGTTATCTTTAATAACCTTTTGTATCCAGCTAAAATTTCCTTGTGGCTTGCAGACTTCGATAGCCCTAGTTTTTGACGGAAATCCTGTGTAATGGGAGGATTATCCTGCTTTTCAGGTTCACTTTTAGTTCCTTTATAAAGTTCTTCCTTTAATTTTAATAATTCATTTCGCAAATCAATATTCTCTTTTAATAACCCCCGTGCTTCACTTTGAAGATTGTTTTTCTCATTTTGAAGAATGGCGATTTCTTTATTCAGTTTCTCTCGCTGCAGTACTAACGTTTTTATTGAATTCTGATGAAGTTCTTCAAGCCCTTTTATTTGTTCTTCCTGTGCTTTTATTTTTACTTTTAATTGGCGGATCATTTTATCCTGCTCTGTTGGATTATTTAAAAACTGCTTCGAGGTCATTTCATTTATTATGTATTCAGTTTTGCTATTCTCGGAGCCAACGTCTTGAATCTTTCCTTCACGCAGCCAGCGCCGGACAATTGGGATGCCAATACTAGCCGCAACTCCTGCGTCTTTTAACAGATGGTAAGCTTGATCTGTATCATCCAGGATGTAACCAGATTTTTGATTACCTCTTCCCTCATAGTTAATCTTTTTTTCACGCAGCCAGCGTCTTACTGTTTGAATGCTAATATCTTCTGAGACCCCTGCACTTTTTAACAAGGCAAAAGCTTGTTCTGTGTTCACACTCATCCTCCCCCTCTTCATTTGCTCTGGGGTATCAACCGTTCTTTTAAACCGCTTATTTTTCCTAATTGCGACAAAGTAGAACAAATCTTTTATATTCACTTATATTATATGAGTAAAGAGATTAAGTGAATGGATAAAAAAGACTAAAATTAGCGATACCACCTGAATACTTAGAAGGATGCATTCTCATTGTTCCTATTTCATCCACAACTTTTTTACAAACATGTGAAATGATGAACAAACTTATCTCAATCCCTGAAAAACAAATTATAATAGCAATGTAAACAAGTTATTAAAACGTTTTTAATAAAAATTATGGCAATTTGAAAAGCAATTCTATCAATTATTGATGACAATTTAAAAAGGTTGGTGTTATAGATGTTCATTTCAATCGACGAAAAAGCACTTGCATGGTTTATCAAAGAATTTAATGATAATGAGCCGATCAGCATTCGCATGTTTCCTCAATATGCTGGTTTTGGACAAAAGAACAAAGAATTTTGCTTAGGGTTTTCTGCTGAAACACCTACAAGTGCAGAATATAAACAAGAACTAAATGGAATCACCTTCTATTACGAAGAGAATGATGCATGGTTTTTCCACGACACCGAGACGTATTTAACGATTAACGATGCTGACGAACTTCACATTTCTTTTAAAGAAGTTATTTTAAACTAATCCAGGCAAAAAACCCTCGTTCATCCATTTTGAACGAGGGTTTTCCTATCCGAGAATTAAGAATCGACTAAAAAATAATCACCTATATTTTTGCAACTAATCCATTAAATTTACCATAATTGACTAAGATCCCATCATCCAAGTCGATTTCAATTTGTTGATCGGCCATATGGTGCAGCCATTCGTCATATTCCTTTAATTCTTCCATTTTCTTATTTAGCACCTTTAATTCCTTTTTGGCATTGCTGATTTCCTTTGTTGAAGTTCCCCCTTCGATCAGGTTAACTAAGTCTATCTTCATTATATCGAGACGGGTTTGATATTCATGTAGATAGTCCATTCTTAGACGAGATAATGTTGTTTTATCGTAACGAGGCATATACACCAAACAGGTAAAAGTCTTTTGCCTGCCAGAGGTAAATAACCAATAAATGGGACGTTTTTTATAGGTTTGAACATGGTCCTTAAAGAAATCATTTACGAAATAACGTCGAATTGTTTCATTGGCCGTTTCCCCTTTTTTCTTGCCAATAGCATCTGCAATCCATTCAAGATTTTCTGCCAGGGTCTGATCCCCAAAGGATGCTTCTACAAACTTTATAAATCTTTGAACGATATCATCCTCAAAATAAGCACCTGCGAGAATCGGTAGAATCGGATCGCCATCAGGGATATACGTCTTATAATACTCCCTGTCCAATTTCTCTCCAGCATTAATCAGGCCTTCAACGTCAAGCGAATATCTCCCAAACATACAGCCTACAGCGTAGGATATAAAGGAAATGACATCTCTCTTCCTATTCGCCTTTGAGACGGTCACTTCCCGATCTACTACCACAGGATCTATGTCTGTAACATTGTATAAGCCAAGGATCCATTCATTGATTTTTTGTTCGTTAGCCTTCAACCTATCGAATCTTGCTGTACAATCGTGGTCCCACGATGAAAAAGCGTCGCTTATTCGTCCGGAATAATTTTTAAAACGGAGAAATGGATGGCCGGCAAAATGATAGGAAGCTTCAAATGAATTCCAATCAGTCTCAGAAAGTTGAATATTTTCAATCACCAAATCATCAAGCATCTGTTTACCATCATCATCTGGAAAAATAAGCGGAATCGCTCTAACGTCTTTCACCTGGAAATTTAACGTCGGGTTTAAGATGTTGGCAATATAAAGAAAAATTTTGCTATTGAGTAGTGCCAGGAAGAAATGATAGTAGGAATAGTCCTCAAAAAAAATCGAAGAACCTCCTTTGTCAAAGGTTGTCCCTTCTGGGAGGACGCGAAAACTTGGCAAATTGGAAGTTATCAACCCCCAGGTTATCCCTTTTTTATACCACAAATATTCTGGAATGATTCGGCATATTGGGTCTTTCCGATAATGCTCTCGTGCCTCGGCAGACCAATCCACGACATGCTCCAGGTTCCCGGCCCACTTTCGAAAACCGCCGCCTTTTGCATAAAAGACCCACTTTTTATCCCTACCAATTTTATCTTTATCGACTTCCCAAAAGAAACGAACATATTTTTCATTGTTTCCTGTTACATTTTGGCCATCTGAAAGCGAATATTGAAACAAGGTTTTATTTTTAAAGATCGCCCGCAAATCATCACGAATCCAATACGCGATCGGCAGCCCTGGGATTTCACTAAATTGTTTTGTTTTTATTCGAAAGCGATAATCCACCTTCGGATTTTGGATGGCTTCTCCCAATTTTTTAGGTTGGATTTTTGAACCTTTAAACGCTGATAATTTGATATATTCCCCTGTTAGATCAAGGGAAGAATTTCTAATCGTGTATGTGGAGATGGGAACCGTTGCATCTTCAAATGCGGAATATTCCAACTGGACCAAGCTGCTAATCGATTTTTCTTTGACAATCATTTCTCTAAGCGGCTCATAAATTCCAATAAACATCCAGACAAATGGAGACATAAAACCCAAGTGTCCATTTTTGTGCACTTTGTGAAAACTGTATTCGATAAAAGCTGAGAATAAATCCATCTTTGTTTCTCTATAATGGGCTTTCATAAAGTCGGCTAATTCTTTGCTCATGTAGCGATTTCCCATATACGGAGGGTTCGATACTAACACATCATAAACATGATTCATGATATGGAACTGTTTAATCAGCTGCGGAAGAATAGTAAGAATTTTTTCTCTTACCGCTACTTCGAATATATCGGATTCCGGTTGATCGGTTATT
>JAUZQA010000197.1 GCA_030705665.1 Bacillota bacterium | reverse complement strand
GACCTTTATTAATTCAACTCGTTGCTTGATGGAAGGTATATGCCGAATCGTTAATAAGGATTTATGCAGGCGAATAACCTTTCCTCTCGCCTCATCCAAATTTCCTTTTATATAGCGATATTCTCTTCGTGTTAATCCCTGTTTTTTTAAAAAACGATGATTTAAAGAAAGGGAAGTAACCCAGTAGGTTAGCAATCCTCCCACAGCGGAAATGCCTAACGACAGCCATCCTTGATGAAATCCAAAAAGACTTACCAAACCTATGACAGCCATTATCGGAACAGTGATCGATGTTTTGATTAAAAAAGCTAAAAATGGGTTCATGGTAAAGACCCTCCTGACAATATATATAATACGAACAAATTCGCATAGAGGTTTCATTTCTTCAAATCTCTTTCTCCCTCCATCATACACCAACTGTCCGTCTATTCCATAGACCTACAATCTGAAAACATTCTACGACCTGAGACGTATTTTTTATATAAAAAAACGCCTTAAAATAAGGCGTCCTTTATCTTAGCTTCGCATGGCTTCGACTTTTTCTTTGACTTCTTCGATATTTTCCAGCTTATTATCCCAACATTTTTTGCTAAGGTCAACAGGGTATTCAGCCGGATTCAAAATCCGCTTGTATTCATCCCATAAGAATGCAAGGTTTTGTTTTAAGTACTCACGTGATTCCTCAATTGGAGGCATTTTATAAACCAATTCCCCATTCACAAAAATTTTCTCGTGAAGTTCACGGGCAGAAAAATTGGTTACTACTTTATTAATGTAGGTATGCGTTGGATGGAACATTTTCAGCCGTTTTTCCGGCACCTTTTCTTCCTCCATTGCAATATAATCCCCTTCTGCATGGTGGTTCACGTTATTAATGATTCGGTATACCTTCTTTAAGCCTGGAGTTGTTACCTTTTCTGGATTTGATGAGATTTTAATCGTATCCTCCATGTTTCCTTTTTCATCTTCAATGGCGACAATTTTGTATACTGCTCCTAGTGCAGGCTGATCAAACGCCGTTATTAGCTTTGTCCCAATTCCCCAGCTATCAATTTGTGCACCTTGAGCCTTCAAGTTAATAATTGTATACTCATCTAAATCACTTGATGCAAAAATTTTAGCATTCTTATATCCAGCTTCATCGAGCATTTTACGTGCTTCTTTTGATAAATAAGCCAAGTCACCGCTATCAATGCGGATTCCAATAAAATTGATCTTATCGCCAAGCTCGTTTGCCACCTTGATGGCATTTGGTACACCGAGCCGCAGTGTATCATATGTATCCACTAAAAATACACAGTCCTTATGTGCTGCTGCGTACTTATGAAACGCAGTGTATTCATCTTTATAGGCTTGAACCATTGAGTGGGCATGGGTGCCTGAAACTGGAATTCCAAATAACTTGCCTGCCCGTACATTACTTGTTGCATCAAAACCTGCAAGGTAGGTTGCTCTTGTACCCCAGATCGCTGCATCCATTTCCTGAGCGCGTCTTGAACCAAATTCCATTGCTACTTCATCACCAACTATCTGCTTGATTCGTGATGCTTTAGTGGCAATTAATGTTTGATAATTCACAATGTTAAGCAGAGCTGTTTCAATCAATTGGGCCTCACCAAGCGGGGCATCAATCCTGATAATTGGCTCGTTTCCAAAAACCAATTCTCCCTCTCTCATGGCACGGATGGTTCCAGTGAAACGCAAATTTTTTAGAAAATCCAAAAAGTCTTCTTTATAACCTACTTCATTTTTTAAATACTCAATATCTTCATCCGTAAAACGAAAATCTTGAATGAATTGGATTACTTTCTCTAATCCCGCGAACACTGCATACCCGTTTCCAAAAGGGAGCTTTCGAAAAAACAATTCAAAGACAGCCCGCTTATTATGTATCCCATCTCTCCAATATGTCTCTGTCATATTAATTTGATAAAGATCTGTGTGAAGTGTTAAACTATCATCCTGATAAATATGTTTCATAATAACCTCCGACATCTGTGAGTGTTTTACAACAAACAATCTATTTATTATTTAACGATGATCCCCATTGCCTGCTCAAAGTGCCCTAATGCCCATTCATGACCCATTTGGTTAAAGGAAGCAACTGCATCTTTATAAACAACAATCTTAAATCCCCTGTTATACGCATCAACTGCCGTGTGGAGGACACAAATATCCGTACAAACTCCAACAAGATGCACTTCAGTTATTCCGCGTTCCCTTAATTTTAGCTCTAGATCTGTACCCGCAAAGGCTGAGTAGCGTGTTTTATCGATATAAATAACATTCTTATGCTCTTTATTTTTTTCGTAAACGTTTTTTAATTTTCCAAATAGCTCTCTGCCCATTGTTCCTCTAATATTATGCGGCGGAAATAATTGCGTTTCTGGATGATAGGAATCATCTTGATCATGCGAATCAATTGCAAACACAACAAAATCTCCATTTCGGATGAAGGCTTCTGTTCGTTCAACAATTTTATTTTCAATTTTTTGTCCAGGTTCTCCACATGTTAATGCCCCATCATCCGCTACAAAATCATATGTATAATCGATATTAATTAAGGCTTTGCCTGCCATTCCCCCTCAGCCCCTTTGAATAGTGTCTGAAATCCTGTCATACTTTATGTCATTATAACACTATTTGCAAAATTGCAGAAATACCTATATGGTTAAAAGCGCCAGTAAGTGGCTTATCGCAAGTTTAACAGTTTTTTAAAAAAAGAAAAAGCTCGTCCCAATTGGAAACGAACTTTGTTTTAGCTATATGTTTTTCCAGATATCCAATCAGTTGGTTTATCGAGTGGACGAATATCATCGATTGGAACAAACACCTCTAGATGACGATAAAGGTTTTCAAATTCTGCAGGCAGCAACCCGCCGAATTCACCATCCAAATTCAATTGAACCTTTTCCATCGATTTCACTTTAATATGATTTGCCTGAGTATAAATGACGTTTGGGTCATTTACATGTTCGCCCCTTAATGCTAACGTTGCAATTCGAATAAAATCAGCAAGATTAATTTTTTTCAAGATTAACAACGAAAACAAGCCATCATTAATGGATGAATCGGGAGCCAATTTTTCAAATCCACCAATTGAGTTGGTCAAACCTACAAGGAAAAGCATGACCTCTCCTTCAAAAAGCTTGCCATCATATTCGATTCTTAAATCAGTAGCATTAATAGAAGGCAGCATTTCCATTCCTTTTAAATAGTAAGCAAGCTGGCCAAGCATCGTTTTTAATTTGCTGGGCACCTCATAGGTAAGCTCCGTGATCCTGCCGCCACCAGCAATATTGATAAAATACTTATCATTGATCCTGCCAATATCAACTGGTATGGTATCCCCTTTTACAATAATATCAACCGCAGCCCCGATATCACGCGGGATCTGCAATGCACGGGCAAAATCATTGGTTGTTCCTCCAGGAATAATTCCCAGCCTTGGACGAAACTTCTGCTCTGCAATTCCGTTGACTACCTCATGGATGGTTCCATCCCCGCCTGCAGCAATCACGACATCGTATTCGCGTTCAACCGCAACCTTTGCTGCATTTGTTGCGTCGCCCGCACCCGTCGTCGCATGACAGGAAGCCTCGTAACCTGCTATTTCCAGCTTTTGAAGTATATCCGGCAGATTGCGCTTAAGAATCTCCCTCCCAGATGTAGGATTATATATAAGTCTTGCTCTTTTCATTTTCATCATCCTATTACTAAAGTTCACTCATTTTTTAAGGTCTGCCAATTGTATAAAAATTGAATATTACGTTCTAATCTCTATTGAAAACGTCCGACTATTATCATAACTCATTTTTCCTTTTTTGCAAAAAAACTCGGAAGAATTTCTTAAAAAATTAATACATCATCTTATTAACAGCGAAAGCTAATGGAAAAGGCAATTTGAAAGAATGGTAAATTATTTTTTCTATATTAATAAAGTAATCATATTGACTAGGCATGAAAAATTGTATTATAAATAAAGTTAATAGAATTTTTATTCAATATAAAATTTTTAAGAAAATTCTTTTGTGATAAGGTGAACTCGTCGATTATGATTCCTGATAGAGGCGATTTTTTACCTTCGCATTCAGAATTTTATGAATATGAATTCTGATTCGTGCAATTTTGTATGATTGCAAAATAATGATAATGGAGGGGAATGAATGTCAAAGGAAACACTACAGCTTATTTCCATTGGAATTTACTTAGCCGGTATGCTTTTAATTGGCTGGTATGCTTACCGGAAAACGAGCAATCTTACTGATTACATGCTGGGAGGACGATCGTTAGGTCCAGCTGTCACCGCATTAAGCGCAGGTGCAGCCGATATGAGCGGCTGGCTCTTGATGGGACTGCCTGGCGGTATATATGTAACCGGATTGGCAGATGCATGGATTGCCATTGGATTAACAATAGGCTGCTATCTTAACTGGTTATTAGTAGCACCTCGGTTGCGCACCTACACACAAGTAGCAAATGACTCCATTACGATTCCAAGCTACTTAGAAAACCGCTTTAAAGATGATACAAAAATGCTTCGCATTGTTTCAGGGATTGTTATTTTAGTCTTCTTTACTTTTTATGTTTCTTCAGGAATGGTTTCAGGAGCCGTATTCTTTCAAAGCTCGTTCCATACAAGCTATCAAACGGGTCTTTATATTGTAGGCGGGGTTTGTATTGCCTATACTCTTTTTGGCGGCTTTCTTGCCGTTAGTTACACTGACTTTATCCAAGGTTTGATGATGGTCATCGCACTATTGCTCGTACCGGCAATTGGAATTTTCCATACCGGCGGACCAGTCAAAACATTTGAGACGATTCACTCGATTAATCCAACCATATTAGACTTATTTAAGGGAACATCCTTATTAGGAATTATCTCGGCTATGGCATGGGGTCTTGGATACTTTGGCCAGCCGCATATCATTGTACGGTTTATGGCAATTACGACTGTCAAAGAAATCAAGAGCGCACGCAGAATTGGTATGAGTTGGATGATCTTCTCTTTATTTGGTACCATCTTTACTGCCTTTATTGGTTTGGCTTTTTTCCATCATAATCACCAATACACATTGAAGAACCCTGAAGCTGTGTTTATTGAACTTGGACAAATTCTATTCCACCCACTGTTTGCAGGTTTCGTTTTGGCAGCAATCTTAGCAGCCATTATGAGCACCGTTTCTTCACAATTAATTGTGACATCAAGTGCTCTAGTTGAGGACTTGTACAAAATCGTTGTCCGTAAAGATGCAAAGGATAAAGAACTAGTTTTCCTTGGAAGAATGGCTGTTTTACTCGTTTCGTTAGTAGCAGCAGCGCTTGCTTTTAGGCAAAACAATACGATTTTAAACCTTGTAGCCTATGCATGGGCCGGTTTTGGCGCTTCCTTTGGGCCGACTATTCTTTTAAGTTTGTTTTGGAAGAAGATGACCAACTGGGGAGCCCTTTTTGGAATGATTGTAGGTGCCGTTACGGTCATTGTTTGGAAAAACGTTGGTCTTGGCGATACTCTCTACGAAATCGTTCCTGGATTTGTATTTAATTTGCTAGTTTCTGTAGCTGTCAGTTACATGACGTATCAGAAAAACCATGCGATCGAAGAAGATTTTCAGGAAAGCGTCAAATTGCTAAAGCATGGCTAATAGAATGGTCCCTTCAAAAATGAAGGGGCCTTTTCCATATCGGGATGACAGGAATGGAACCTGCGACCCCTAGCACCCCATGTAAGTGCTCTACCAAGCTGAGCTACATCCCATCCTATTATTTATATTCTTTATTTTAGCACTTCATTCCTGCTGCAATTTTACTCCCCTGACTCATTACGACAGACAGTATTTCAATCAATCGTTTGATTAAATTCATAGAGCACTCTATTGTTAAAGCTTTTTTGAAAAAATTATATAAAAAGGTTGTCTATAATTTTGTTTTCTTCACTATAAAATTTTTACATACATCTACAAGTTTTTTTGGCCAATTTTTAAACAAACGTTTGATTAAAGATCAATAAATCATTGTTATAGAAAGAAAGTTTCCCCAGGAAATATAAAAAGAAAGTCGAAAAAAGCTGACAGAATGTTATCTGCCAGCTTTAATATCATTATCTCTTCTGAATTTCTTCTTCAATAAGTTTATTCACCAATTGCGGGTTAGCCTGTCCTTTTGTGGCTTTCATGATTTGACCGACAAAGAAACCTGCTGCTTTCTTTTTGCCATTCTTATAATCTTCAATGATATTCGGATTATCATCAAGCACTTCCGTTACGATTTTAAGCAATGCGCCCTCATCGGAAATCTGTACCAATCCCTTTTCTTTCACAATCTGTTCAGCGTCGCCGCCATTTTCAATCAGTTCTTTAAATACAGTTTTCGCAATCTTCGAGGAGATTGTCCCATTTTCAATTAGCTTAATCATGCCGGCAAGACCAGCTGGGGTTAACGGAACATCAGCCAATTCTTTTTGTTCTGCATTTAAATATCCTGAAACATCGCCCATGATCCAGTTGGACGCTAATTTTGAATCTGCACCGTCCTTAATCGTTGCTTCAAAGAAGTCAGCCATCTCTTTAGTTACCGTTAAAACCTCGGCATCATAAACAGGAAGTCCAAGATCCTCTACATATCGTTTCTGACGAGCATCGGGAAGCTCAGGAATTTCAGCGCGGATTCTCGCTTTCCATTCCTCATCAATAAATAAATCAGGAAGGTCTGGTTCAGGGAAGTAGCGATAATCATCAGATCCTTCTTTGACACGCATTAAAATCGTAGTATTTGATGATTCATCAAAACGGCGTGTTTCCTGATCAATCGTTCCGCCTGAGTTTACTACTTCTCTTTGGCGCCATTCTTCATATTCCAGCCCTTTACGGACAAAGTTAAAGGAATTCAAGTTCTTTAACTCTGTTTTCGTTCCGAATTCTTCTTGTCCAACAGGGCGAATGGAAATGTTGGCATCACAACGCAATGAGCCTTCTTCCATTTTACAATCTGATACACCCGTATATTGGATAATGGATTTTAATTTTTCAAGATAGGCATATGCTTCATCTGGCGTGCGGATATCTGGTTCAGATACAATCTCGATCAGCGGCGTTCCCTGACGATTTAAATCTACCAGCGAGTAGCCGCGTCCATGGTTCAGTTTACCGGCATCCTCTTCAAGATGAATTCTTGTAATGCCAATCCTTTTCTTATAACCGTTAACTTCAATATCAATCCAGCCATGTTCCCCAATCGGCTTATCAAATTGGGAAATCTGATAAGCTTTGGGATTATCTGGGTAAAAGTAGTTTTTACGGTCAAACTTCGTATCGGTTGCAATCTGGCAATTCAGCGCCATTGCCGCTTTCATACCGTAGTCAACTACCTTTTTATTTAAGACTGGGAGCACACCTGGATAACCTAAATCTATGACGTGTGTATTGGTATTCGGCTCAGCTCCAAAGCGGTTTGGACTGGACGAAAAGATTTTTGATTCTGTTTTTAATTCTACGTGGACCTCGAGTCCAATTACTGTTTCAAATTCCAT
>JAUZQA010000196.1 GCA_030705665.1 Bacillota bacterium | reverse complement strand
GCAGATTATTTCGAATCGCTTCTTGAACTTTTTCCTGATGGCGCTTCTGGTCATCGTGGCCTTTGCGGTGGAGGGACCAATCTTCTCGTGAAATAGCGAATTGATGTTTGTTATCAGTCATAGTAAACCCCTCCTTATAAAATTTTTTTCATTTTTAAATGCACATTTTATTCTATAAAACATAGAATATCCCGAGTGTAAAAAGGTTGCTATAAGAAGTATTAATTACTTTATCCTATGCAGAATCGGTAAATAATTTACAAATTATTTTGATAATTAATAGAAATGGACAAGTATCTTTTCTCAAACTACCCAATCCAGTCTAAAGAATAAGGAATTAAAAATAGGCTCCACACAAATTAGAAAATAAAGGACCAGCGGAGTTTGTTCCACTAGTCCAATATTCTCTATCTGTTTAATAAACTACCAACATAGCGAAGTAATTCATTTGCAGAAGTAGAGTTATAGCCATGTTCATCAATTAAACGAGCAACAACATCGTTGATTTTTTTCAATTGCTGCTCATCTGGTGTTTTGGCAGAAGTTGTAATTTTGACAACATCTTTAAGATCGGCAAATAGTTTCTTTTGAATTGCTTCACGAAGGCGGTCGTGGGAATTATAATCAAACCGCTTTCCTTTGCGGGCGTAGGCTGAAATTCGAATAAGTATTTCTTCCCTAAATGCTTTTTTCGCATTTTCAGAGATCCCAATTTGTTCTTCAATCGAACGCATCAATTTTTCATCTGGGTTAATTTCTTCACCTGTCAATTGATCACGAAGCTTCGATTTATTGCAATACGCCTCAACGTTGTCTAAGTAATTATCCATCAATGTTTTGGCGGACTCTTCATAAGAGTAAACAAACGCTTTTTGAACTTCGTTCTTTGCGATCGTATCATACTCTTTCCGAGCTAAAGCGATATAGTTCATATACTTTTCACGCAGCTCCGTTGTAATCGACGGATGCTGATCAAGCCCATCCTTTAATGACCTTAAAACATCAAGGGCATTAATGGATGGCACTTCCTTACGGATGATGGTAGACGAGATTCGGTTAATGACATAGCGAGGGTCAATACCGCTCATTCCCTCATCTGTATACTCTTTTTTGAGCTCTTCAATATCGGCAGAATTAAATCCTTCTACACTCTCACCATCATAGAGACGCATTTTTTTCACTAAATCGATATCACCTTTTTTCGGTTCTTTTAACCTGGTAAGAATGGTGAACATCGCTGCCACCTTTAATGTGTGTGGAGCAATGTGGACATTGGATACATCACTTTCCCGAATCATCTTTTCATAAATTTTCTCTTCTTGTGTCACTTTCAAATTATAAGGAATTGGCATCACAATAATTCTGGAATGCAGCGCCTCATTCTTTTTATTAGAAATAAATGACCTGTATTCCGTTTCATTAGTATGGGCAACAATTAGCTCGTCAGCTGATATTAACGCGAATCTTCCTGCTTTAAAATTTCCTTCTTGAGTTAATGATAGTAAATGCCAAAGAAACTTTTCATCACATTTTAACATTTCCTGGAACTCCATCATTCCCCGATTGGCCTTATTTAACTCCCCGTCAAATCGATAGGCTCTTGGGTCCGATTCGGATCCAAATTCGGCTATCGTGGAAAAGTCAATGCTTCCTGTTAAATCAGCAATATCCTGTGATTTAGGATCTGATGGACTAAACGTTCCAATCCCTGTACGCCTGTCTTCGGAGAAAAAGATCCTCTCCACCAGTACATCTTCAATTCTTCCCCCATAATCTTGCTCGAGGCGCATCATATTTAATGGTGAAAGATTTCCTTCGATTCTGATACCATACTCTTCCTGGAAGTCTTCCCTTAAATGGTGCGGGATTAAATGGAGCGCGTCTTCGTGCATCGGACATCCTTTAATGGCAAAAATAGAACCACGATCCGACCGTGAATACGCCTCTAATCCCCTTTTCAACATTGTTACTAATGTTGATTTTCCTCCACTGACTGGACCCATTAATAATAAGATACGCTTTCTTACATCAAGCCTTTTTGCTGCAGGGTGGAAATATTCCTCAACAAGACGCTCCAGTGCTTCTTCAAGCCCGAATAATTGATGGCTAAAGAAGTTATACCTTTTGATCCCTTTTTCTTCTTCAATCCCGGCATCCTTGATCATATTATAAACTCGAGAATGTGCAGATTGGGCTACCCATGGCTTTTCCTTCAACAATTCTAAATAATCGGCAAATGTACCTTCCCAACGAAGCTTTTCCTCTTCCTCACGGTATCTTTCAATTTTCTTTAAAATATCCATATAGTCCTCCCCCTGTCGCGTTATCAGAGACGATTAATATACTCTATGCTTATCTTCATTTGAACATGCACTTAATCTAATCTTTTTCCATACTTCAATTGAAATCTTCCTCTTTTCATTTTTAAAACTTTGGCTATAATAAAAATTAGAATTAGAAAAATGCGGAGTTAAAACGAAAAGGGGCTGACATTGTAATGAATACTTTTTTTGTAGTTTTAGTCATGCTAGCGTTCTTGACGGCTATTTTCACTGCAGGATATAATGACAAACCAGGTTCATAAAAACGAGAGGCTGTCCAAAATGGACAGCCTCTCGTTTTTAGTGAAGGTCAAGTTTGTTTTTTTGAACAAACTCCCTCATGTATATTCTGCTTTGTTTTTCAAGCATGTTAGCAATTTGTTCTGACCAGCGGTCTTTTCGCTTACCGTTAGTTCTTTTATTATAGTAGTCTGAAATTAGTTGATCATAGCCTCGAATCTGATCTAAATAAACTTCGTTGTCTTGCTGATATACCTCTTCATGATAAATATGCTCAAATGGTAACCGAGGCTTTTGATCCGTAACTTTGGTTGGATAGCCAATAGTCATTCCAAATAATGGAATAACCCGTTCAGGCGTTTTTAACAGCTTTTGAACTTCATGAAGGTTATTCCGAATTCCTCCTATATAGCATATTCCAAGACCCATCGATTCTGCCGCAATTGCTGCATTCTGGGCAGCAAGCGCTGCATCAATTAAGGCAACCATAAATTTTTCTGTACTTTCAATCGATGGCAGAACATTTTTTCCTTCTTTTTCACCAATTACCATATGCCTGTAAAGGTCTGCACAAAAAACAAAAAAGTGTCCATTTTTTTCTACATATGGCTGGCTGCCAACTAAATCCGCAAGCTTTTTCTTTGTTTCCTGATCCTTAACTCCAATAATGGAATATGCCTGAATGTAACTGGATGTTGCTGCTGATTGAGCACAGCTTACAATGGTTTTGATTTGTTCCTCGGACAAAGGCTTGTCTTCAAAATGCCGAATCGAACGGTGATTAAGAATTGTAGATATTACATCATTCATTAGTCTCATCCCTTTCATTCTCTCACTTTCTATTTAAACAAAAAAGAGATGAAAATACAAAAAACCCCTAGGGGCCTTATGTAGATTATTTTAAATGCTGATAGTTTTGCTGCCGCAGTGCTTCATAAACAAGAATTGCTGCTGTATTGGAAAGATTCAAGGAACGAACATTCTCGGTCATTGGTATCCTTAGACAATGATCCAAATTGTTTTCACGAACTTCTTTCGGGAGCCCTGTTGTTTCCCTTCCAAATACAAAGTAATAATCCTTGTCTAGATCGCTATAATCAAAGGAAGTATGAGGTTTTTCCCCAAACTTTGTTACAAAGAAGAATTCGCCGCCCTGATTCTTTTCAAAAAATTCATCAATTGAATCGTAATAAACAATATTAACAAATTCCCAATAATCCAATCCAGCTCTTTTTAACAATTTATCATCCGTTGAAAAACCTAATGGACGAATTAAATGCAATGTCGTATATGTTGCTGCACATGTCCGAGCGATATTTCCTGTATTTGAAGGAATTTCCGGTTGATATAAGACTACATGAATTGCCATGAATATATTCACCTCATAAGAAAAGCGGAAGCGCCTGTTTAGCGGCATACACTAGCCGCTCGGCGCTTGGAGCTAGACAAATAATTAAAAAAACTCTAAGAGCTATTATACCACTCATAGAGACATGTTCAATATCACCTGCCCCCGGCAATAGTAAAAAACTTGTATTTGATATTAGGTGTGTAGGCTGATGAATCCTCATAAGCCCAATACCTCTGCCGGCTATTATAGGTATGCGCATTCACTAGGGGCATTCCATATGCGTCTCTGCCAGTTACAAATGTATTATGATCAAAACGCCCATCACCTTGAAAGTCATAACAGATTACATCACCTAGAATTAATTCGTCTGGACTGCTTACCTCCTGTGCCATTAGGGCATTATTAGGATTGGCAAGGTAAAGTCTCAGAGAGTTGGCTACAGCCCAGCTATAACTATAATTATTACCTCTTAGCCACCAGCCTTTCCCCCGATTAGGGTAACCGCTCATTGGTGCCCCGCCTTCATGAAGACATTGTGAAACAAAGCTCGTGCAATCTACTTCAAATTTTTTATAGGCCGGATTATAGCTATTCCACCAAGTTTCTGCATATTGGACAGCTTTCAAACGGTTATATTGAAAACTCAACCGCTCTCCATCCTCTTCAAATGAAATATTCGTGGCTGCCGTTGGCTGTGGATGTGTTGCTTCAAATGGGTTTACTTCATCATCGAAAATTAATTCATCCCTATAAAACCTGCCCACTCTCATTTCAACTTCTTCCTCTATATAAAGATTACCTTTTTGCTTTATTAAATATTGATAATGAACTAAATATTTTGCCGTATGATAATCACCGTCAGCTACCTTCTCAATCATTTTTCCAGCTGCCTTCACTTTGACTATTTCCGCATTCCGTTTAGCTAGTGTTTCCCTTTTTCTTTCAGCTTTAGGGTAAATTGAACCTTTTTCTCTAGAATTGGAAACATAATGACTGACCCTGCTTTCAAATAATTCCTGAAGCTGTCTATGCAATTTCATCGCCCCCTTCTTTTCCATACATATGAAAAAAAAAGGCTTATATTAACAAAATAACGTTACTCCTTATAGTAAAGGTTTAATCCTTTTTCAATTTCAGCAAGCACATCCAAATCTTTTTCCCTTTCTTTTGCTTTAAGAAGAGCGGACAGGGATGTTTCATTATTCATTTTCCCCAAAGCCCAAGCAGCAGTTCCCCTTAGTACAGGCCTAGAATCCTTTTCCATAATATCAATCAAGTCTGGAATGGCTGTTTCATCTCTAAAGTGGGCAATGGCTAAAATCGCATTCCTTTGAATAGGCTTTTTCCCGCGCCATGATCCAGCCAGATGGCCAAACCGTTCCTTAAATTCTCGATTGCTCATTTTCAATATTGGCCTTAATAAAGGTTTATTTATCTCAATGTTAGAATCCATTTCCTCATGAAAATGAAAGTCTTTTCCTTTATTCATCGGACAAGAAGTCTGACAAGAATCGCATCCATAGATTCGATTTCCGATTTTTTCCCTAAATTCATCTGGCACAAAATCTTTTGTTTGAGTTAAAAAACCAATACAATGCTGGGCATTAATTTGACCGCCTTGAACAAGAGCCCCAGTAGGACAGGCTTCCAAACACTTATTACATGTTCCGCATTGATCTTCAATCGGTTGATCAGGTTCAAATGGAATACTAGTAATCATTTCTCCTAAATAAACATAAGAGCCGAATTCAGGAGTAATGATCGCACAGTTTTTTCCGCTCCAGCCAATCCCTGCACGTTCCGCTACCGCTCTATCTGAAAGCTCACCCGTGTCTACCATTGACTTTATCCGTGCATCAGGCATTTTACTTAAGATAAACTCTTCTAACTTTTTTAAGCGGTCCCTTAGAATATGGTGATAGTCTACTCCCCATGAGGCTCGGCAAAAAATCCCCCTGCGCTCCCCCTTCTTGCTCTGAAAGCGAACTTTCATTTTTGCGGGATAGGCCAAGGCAATTGCAATGATCGAGCGAGGTTCATCTAGAAGCAAGGCCGGAGTGACACGTTTTTCAATGTCTGGTTCTTCAAAACCAGATTGATAATTTAATTGCTGCTGCCGAATCAGTCTGTTTTTTAATTCCATAAATGGCTCTGCGGTTGTAAAGCCAATTTTATCGATTCCGATTTGTTTGCTATATTCAATGATTTCTTTTTTTAGCTGGGTGACGTTCAATGCTATCCTCCTTCCTTGATTGGTTATATATGTTTAGTTATTATCATTATTGGCCAGACATCTTACTATGTTAAACTAAATGAAACAAATTTTGGAGGTGAAATCCTTGGAAATTCAAGTTTCCTCACAGATTACAACACTTATTCCTCATTTTAAGCTTGGAATCATTGAATACAAGGGAATTACGGTCGGAGACTCTCCCCAAATGCTAAAAGGGCGGCTCCAGTTATTCCAAGAATCGATTTTCTTTGATTTAGAAGGGAAAGCCGTTACTGACATACCCGGGATTCAAGAATGGCGGCAAATTTTTAAGAAAACGGGGAAAGATCCAAACCGCTATCGTCATTCCGCTGAAGCGCTCTATCGAAGAATACAAAAACAAAACTATCTTTCATCAATCCAAAGTGCCATTGATGTGAACAACTTCTTTTCTTTGCAATATCAAGTTCCGATTGGTATTTATGATATGGAAAAATTACAAGGACCTGTATCTGTACGAATCGGGGAAGAAAACGAGGAATATCCTGGATTAAACGGACGTATGAACTCTCTCAATCATTTGATTATCTCTTCAGATGAGTTTGGACCGTTTGGAAGTCCATATGTTGATTCCAATAGAAGCCCTGTTACCGAAGCAACAAAAAATGCACTGCAGATTATTTATATACAGCCATCAACCGATTTGGAAAATGCCAATCGCTTAACAGAGTCATTAATGAAGATGTTTCTTCAAATTCACGGTGGAGATGCTACATATCAAATCAAAGGATGCCATTAAGGCATCTTTTTTAAATAGAAAAACGCAATGCAACGTTCTTCATGAAACGGTACACTGCGTTAGTTAACGTATGTATGGAGCGGGTGATGGGAATCGAACCCACGACATCAGCTTGGAAGGCTGGAGTTTTACCATTAAACTACACCCGCAAATTGAGTTTTTTCAACAACAAAACCTATATTATCAGATGATTCGACAAAAGTCAACCTACATATTGATGAATTTTTACTTTTACCCAAAACAAAAAAGCCGAAAAAAACAGCATAACCTTTTTCGACTTTTTACTTTCGTTATTAAAAATTCTGCTTAATATAGGCTTTTTCTTCAGATGCGGTCAACAAACGGGTGGCTTTACCTATTGTCCCCTTCTGATATTCCCATATTTGATTATGTGCCGAAACCTCATTACTGAAGTCTCCACGCGTCCAAGGTTTAAGTATCTCCAAAAGGATATCCTTGGCATTTTGGTCTTTAAAATCCTTGTTTTTTACAACCCCATATAATTTTAATACCTTATCTTTTGTAATTTGAGACGACCCCCATTTTTGCTCTGACTTAACCTTTTGATGTGTCATCCCATGTACCTCATGGATCAGCTGATTATCAATAATATTTTCATAGTCTGGCATTTTTCATTTTGGTGTCGAGTTT
>JAUZQA010000195.1 GCA_030705665.1 Bacillota bacterium | reverse complement strand
TTATGAGAGTACTTCTGTCTCGGAAATCGGAATGTTAGAGATAGATTCTTCTACTGCATTACTTTTTTTTATAATTTCAATATATTTAATATGGTGCTCTTCCATTTCAATGATTTTGAATGTATATGCTTCGTAGGAAATTATGTCTCCTTCTTTTGCTTCGTAATCTTCCGTCAAGAACCAGCCGCCAATTGTATCGATATCTTCATCATTAATTTCTATGCCAAGTAAGCCATTTACATCACTTACAAGTAATTTTGAATCAACAATATAATGATTTTCTTTTATCTTTCGAATCATTGGAATCTCATCCATATCAAATTCATCTCGGATTTCCCCAACTATTTCTTCCAAGATATCTTCAACCGTTACAAGCCCGGATGTTCCTCCATATTCGTCCATTAGCACGGCCATATGGACCCGATCCTTTTGCATTTTCACAAGCAAGTCATGAATTGGAATGGTTTCAATCACTCTAATAATTGGTCTTGTGAATTTTTCTAAAGTTTGCAAAGATAATTTCTCATTCCCAATCAGGGCGGTCATAATCTCCTTAATATTAACAAGACCGATAATATGGTCCTTATCACCATCGATAATCGGATATCTTGTGAATTTTTCTTCCTGCAGTACTTTTAAAAATGTATCTAAAGTATCATCTTTCGATAAAGAGATGATCTCCGTTCTCGGTACCATAATTTCTTTAGCGATCCTGTTATCAAATTCAAAAATTTTATTTACATACTTAAACTCAGATTGGTTTATTTCGCCACTTTTAAAGCTTTCTGACAGGATAATGCGAAGTTCTTCTTCTGTATGAGCAATTTCATTTTCAGAAACAGGTTTTAAGCCAAAAAGACTGGTAGTAATTCTTGCAGAACCATTAAGCACCCAGATAAACGGGTACATAACTTTATAGAAAAGAATGAGCGGTCGAACTACAACCAGGGTGATTTTTTCTGCTTTTTGAATAGCAAATGTTTTCGGAGCTAATTCCCCAATAACAACATGGATAAACGTAATAGCTGCAAAGGCAATAGCGATCGCGAGAACGTGTGCCATACTATCTGGAAGATTGATTGCTTCAAACAATGGGCGAAAAATTCGCTCGAGCGTTGATTCTCCTAACCATCCTAATCCAAGAGCAGTAATCGTGATTCCAAGCTGACAAGCAGATAGGTATTCATCTAAGTTGGAAATCACTTTTTTAGCAGAAGCAGCTTTTACATTTCCTTCTTCAATTAACTGGTCAACCCTTGAACTTCTTATCCTAATAATCGCAAACTCCGATGCGACAAAAAAGGCTGTCAAAGCAATTAAAATGGCTATATAAACCAAGTTAAATATGTCCAAATAAGTCCCTTATCACGCTTATTGCGAGTAAGGAGTCCACCTCCCGGTAAAACAATCATCTAGTTTTCTCTTAATCTCGTCAAATGGATAATACAAGGTTCACCATACCGATAAACTGTTCTATTATACCACCTCAACAATATAAAATTAACAATAATTATAAAGAATTTAAAGCATACAGTCAAACGTTGTAGTTTTGTTAATGGTTATTACCAACATTTTATGGGTATTTATAAGTAATATTCCTATATTTTCAGTAAAAAACGCCTCCTACTCAGGAGACGCTGCTATTTGACTTTCATTCCTTCTAACTTCGATATACATAATATGATGGCCTTCGTTTTCCTTAATTTCAAAAGAAAAACCTTCTCTTTCAATGATGTCGCCTTTTTGTACATCAAATTTTTGAGCTAAAAACCAACCTCCGATAGTATCAAGTTCATCCTCTTCAATCGTCGTCCCTAACAGATCATTAACCTCTTCAATAAGTACTTTTCCATCTAATATGTAGTGACCTTCTCCCTTTTTTTGGATAAGCGGGAGTTCATCCGTATCAAACTCATCGCGAATTTCGCCGACGATTTCTTCAAGAATGTCTTCAACCGTTACGATACCAGCTGTGCCTCCGTACTCATCCGACAGTACAGCCATGTGGGATCTGCTTTTTTGCAGCTTTAACAGTAATTCCTGAATCGGAATGGTTTCAATGACATGCATCACTGGCTTTAAATAAGGGATCAATGGAGCATCTTCAACACATTTTTGTTCAATACAATCTCTTAAGACCTCTTTAATATTTACTATACCTAAAATATTGTCTTTATCCCCATCAATCACCGGATACCTTGTATATCCTTCTTCTCTAATTGTTTCCAAAATTTCTTTCATGGTTGCATCCTTTGCAAATGTCACAATTTCTGTACGAGGCACCATTATTTCCTTGGCAATGCGATTATCAAATTCAAAAATTTTATTTACGTAGCGGTATTCGGACTGATTTATCTCTCCGCTTTTATAGCTTTCAGAGAGAATCATTCGAAGTTCTTCCTCTGAAAGGACGACTTCTTGTTCCGAAACAGGCTTTAATCCGAATAGGCCGGTAACGAGTCTGGCAGATCGATTAAGGACCCAAATAAACGGGTACATAATATGGTGAAAAAAAATAAGGGGAGGAGCGAAGTTAAGGATAATGTTTTCAGCCTTTTGAATGGCAAAAGTTTTTGGTGCTAATTCCCCTAGAACAACATTAAAAAAAGTGATTAATAAAAAGGCCAGAATAAAAGAAAGAACTTGTTCAATCGAAACAGGCAGATTTATCATTTCGAAGATTGGATCCAACATTTTTCGGATTGTAGGCTCACCAAGCCAGCCCAGAATTAAAGACGTAATCGTTATACCTACTTGCGTAGCCGATAAATACCCGTCTAAATTGGACAAAACCTTTTTTGCGGCTTCTGCTTGCGTATTACCCTCAGAAAGTAATTGATCAATTCTCGTTGTTCGGACCTTAATCATTGCAAATTCAGATGTAACAAAAAATGCTGTAAAGGCGATAAGAATTGCGATTATAAATAAATTCATTAGGACCATTTCACTCCTTACTAAAGTAAGGCTGTCACCTCCACGGACAGTTTCCCTGTTTTTATTATTCCCTAAATTACATTTACTACTTAACTATGGGACTTTATTGAAAAGTACAAATAAACATGAAAAAAGCCGCCAGGAGGCTAGCAAGATTTTGAATATTTGATATCAATTCAATTTAATTTTATCGCTTTACATTTGAAAAATCAAAAGTTTCGTTAACGTAAGTCTTGAATCTGAGGCCAGTCGCGGGCTAGCATACTATACAAAAATAAATCATGGTAATGTCCTAATAAATGTTCGCCATCTCTTATTTTTCCCTCTAGAACAAAGCCAAGTCTCTCGGGAATGGCACGACTTTTTAGATTATTCACTCCGCAGCGGATTTCTACCCGATTTAACCCAAGGTAAGAAAAGGTGTAGTTTAAAATGGCTTTCAACGTTCTAATCATAATCCCATGGCCCTCGGCTTTTTTTGCAAGGAAATACCCTACATTTGTGAACTTATTAAACCAATCAATTTGGTGTAATCCAATTGAGCCAACCAGCTCTCCACGAAAAAATATGCCAAGATTACACCCTGTATTTTCAGAAAATTGCCGTTTCCAAAGGGTAATGAGGGATTGAGAATCAATCGTTGTTGTAATATGTTCAACCCAAGGAAGCCATTCACGCAAATGGTCACGGTTTTCTTCTACTAGCTGAAAAAGCTTTTGGGAATCCTTAGATTTAAATAATCGAAGCTCTATTTCATGATCGACCTTTAACTTTAACATGTTTTTTACTCCCAAATAATGATTTTCACTACTTTTTAGTTTAATTTATGTTAAGAAGGATGTATTTGGAAGATTGGTCGAACAAAAAAAGATAAAACCGAACTTTTAAGATTGTCTCGGTCTTACCTTTTAATTTAATGCTTCTGGATTGGAGGCTATTGGAAGTTTAATCGTAAATGTTGTTTTCTTAGGATTGGAATCACAGGTTAGTTCACCTTTATGCTTTTCAATGATTTCTTTGCAGACAAATAAACCTAGACCTGTACCAAGCTTTTTTGTGGTAAAGAATGGTTCAAATATGGTCTTTCGTAATTCTTCCGGAATCATAGGACCATTATTTGAGATATCGATATAAGTATAATTTTCATTTTCGCAATAGCTTTTTATTTCAACGATTGGATTTAAATTCGGGTGATGTCCCAATTCATCGATCGCATTAAAAATGATATTAATCAAAACCTGCCGTATTTCATCAGCATATCCATATAGGGGAGTATCATCACATAGTTCCTTCATGATTTTTACTTTTCCGTCGAGGATACTTGGATAAAGGAAGTTTAGCACTTCTTCAATTAATTGATTAAGACCAAAAAACACTTTTTCCTTGCCGATTAGTTCTTTTTTTGAAAGCAGTAGGAATTGGGAGATGCGAAAGTTTAATTGATCTAATTCGCTTGAAATGATTTCAAGGTATTTCATGCCAGGATGATCAGCTTTTAGTAATTGGATAAATCCATTTATTGATGTAAGTGGATTACGGAATTCGTGGATAAAGCTGGATGTCATTTGCCCGAGAAGTGTTAATCGATCCTGGTGGGTTGAATCAATGAATTTTGTTTTTTCTTCAATTATTTTATTTTGGGATTCGGCATAATGAGAAATGGCATAGTATAGGAACTTATCAAAAATGCAGTTGATTTTGTTTATTCCCTCTTGCAAGTTGTCCCAGTCTAAGCCCACTTTACTTAAGTTGCTGAAAAAGATAGATCTTCCTAAATTAATGTTATAAACAAATTCCCCCATATTAATATCCGCTTTTACTCTCTCTTCAGCGATATTAATAGCGATTTTATGAACAACTTTTAATAATTCTGTGTTGGAGGTATTGAAGCTGTCAATAACGACATCAAAGAATTCTTCTCCGTTTTTTTGTACATTTTGTTTATATGGGTCAAGATCTGAAATAATAGCTGCCTTATTCCACTCCTGCAACAACTCAGCACGATGTTTTTGTAAAAAAAACATGATTTGCGATTTTATATCGGTCTGCATTTTTCTTCCTCCCATTACAATAAAAAACTGCATTAATCAAATAATTCGCTGACAAGTTCCAATATCCTTTAATTATATGAGAAATTAACACTAATTACATTGTTTTTATCTTTTTTTACAAAAAAATTCCGACAAATCTAGCGGAAAAGTTTGTGCAATTTCCAGTGTTTTCCTTATTGTTACAATAACTAAGCATCTATTTCAAATTTTTGTCACAATATAAGAGTGACGGTCGGTTAGATTTAATGGTAAAATAACGATATAAAAGATAATCATTCTCAATTGAGGATTGAGAGTGAAAATAATTTGCTTTTAATGATAACAGTTATCAATTAAAAAATAAAGGGTGATAGATACATGATTGCTAAATTAAAAGCAGGAGAAAAAGCAAAGATAATTGACTTATCACATGTTAGTCGCCTAGTACAGAGACGCTTACTTGATCTTGGCTTTACTGAGGGCTCAGAAGTTTCCATCAAATCTGCAATGCCATTTGGCGGCCCGATTATGATTGAGTCTTGTGGACAATGTATTGGAATCCGCCGCAAAGAAGCAAATCAAATTGAAGTGGAGAGGTTATAATGGAGATTGCTCTAATTGGCAACCCCAATACTGGGAAAACCTCTTTGTTTAATAATTTAACCGGTTCCTATGAGTATGTGGGAAATTGGAGCGGTGTTACTGTTGAAAAAAAAGTTGGGGTATTTAAAAACAATATTGGCAGATTAATAGATTTACCTGGGGTATACACACTCAATCCATTGTCAAAGGATGAAAGTGTTGTAACTTCTTTCTTTTTGAATGATCCAATTGATCGACTGCTCAATATCTTGGATGCATCCCAACTGGAACGTAATCTGCATTTAACCTTGCAACTGCTTGAATTCCAAAAACCAGTGCTGATTGGATTGAATATGATTGATGTTGCCCACAGTCGAGGGATCGGTATAGATATTCCAAAACTTTCTCAAATGTTGGGGGTTCCTGTTGTCCCTGTTGTTGCTCGAAATGGGAAAGGATGCGACCAACTAATCCAGGTTATTTCGAACAAAAAGGGAAAGGCAATCGACAAAAGTTTAGTTTATTATGGAGCGGAAGTTGAAGAAACCATTGATCAACTATCGAGGGAACTTATTGGGAAAACAAATCATTCATCAAGATGGCTTGCTATTCAATGGCTGGAAGGAAACCAGTATGTAAAACAATATCTCGTTCAAAAAGTAGAAGCTAATAGACTCGACGCTATCTATTCAAATTTAGAAGCAAAACTAAATCAGCAGTTAACAGGGAAAACAATTTCACAATATATTTACCTAAAAAGAAAAGAAGCGATCGATAGAATCATTTTGGAGACTGTTAACAGAAACCATGCTAAAGTTCCATTAACAGAAAAGATTGACACGATTGTAACCAATAAATATTTGGGGATGCCCATCTTCTTGCTGCTAATGTACTTTATGTTTATGTTAACTTTCGATTGGCTGGGGACACCACTTTCTGATCTATTGGATGCTTTTTTTACTGGCCCACTGACAAACGGAGTGGAAAAAGTGCTTAGTATGGCCCATTCATCAGTATTTATCCATGACCTGATTGTTAATGGTCTAATTGCTGGTGTTGGCGGTGTTCTTGTTTTTATCCCGCAAATTTTCATATTATTTTTCTTTATTTCATTGCTAGAGGATTCAGGTTATATGGCTCGGGTTGCCTTGGTCATGGATCGTTTGATGGAATCGGTTGGTCTAAATGGGAAGGCCTTTATCCCAATGATTATCGGGTTTGGTTGTAATGTGCCAGGTATAATGGCAGCCCGTACCATTGAAACCCCGCGAGAAAGGCTCTTGACGGTCTTGTTGACACCACTTATGTCTTGTTCAGCTAGGCTGCCAGTTTATGCTTTATTTGTTGGAGGTTTTTTTGCTGGAAATAAGGCATTGATCGTTTTAAGCCTTTACGTATTAGGAATTGTTGTAGCGCTAATCTTGGCTAAAGTTTTTTCTTCAACATTACTTAAGTCCGAAACCTCCTTGTTTGTGATAGAGCTGCCACCATATCGTTTACCCCAAATTCAGTCATTATGGAGAAGCACATGGGACAAGGGGAAAGGCTTTATCCGAAAAGCAGGTACGTTTATTTTTGCAGGTTCTGTATTCATTTGGCTTTTGGCCTATACGGGTCCGGGAGGTTTAAAGGTTGACATGGACCACAGTTATTTAGCTGTAATCGGGAATGTGATTGCACCGCTTTTCAAACCGATTGGATTTGGAACATGGCAAGCAGCTGCTTCATTAATTACCGGCTTTTTAGCGAAGGAATCCATTATTTCGACAATGAATATTATTTATTTTGTTCCAAAGGGCGGAACCGTACAAGGCATTCTTTCCCATTATTATACACCGCTTGCTGCCTATAGCTTTATGGTCTTTATCTTGTTATACATCCCGTGTTTAGCGACAACTGCAACGATTTATAAGGAAACCTTATCTAAAAAATGGACAGCCTTTTCAATCATCTACGCGCTTGCTATTGCCTATCTATTAGCAATTGTTATTTATCAAGGCGGCCATTTAATTGGACTGGTATAAAACAAATTGAGGTGGGACACTTGATTGCTA
>JAUZQA010000194.1 GCA_030705665.1 Bacillota bacterium | reverse complement strand
GATTCATATTCCTTCATCTTTTCAGAAAAAATTTTAAGATCACTAACGTTGTTAAGTTTATAATCAGCAAAGTAATAGGCACTTTCTTTTATATTTGCAGCAATTTCACTTAAAAAAATCGAAAACTTATCTTTCTTTTTTAACGCCATACTAGCACCTCCACAGGTTTATGGGTAATCGGAATGCATTTTAGTTATTATTCCTTAATAATTTTTTCCCATTAACTTGATAGCATACATATGTAATGAAAAAGACCCTAGCAAACGGTGCTAGGGTCTTTTTCTAACAAAGGGGATGGGAGATCGTTTCTCACATTCAAACAAAGGGGTATATGTTTGTTGTGATTCACTTCATGTTTTTAATTTACCACCTGACAGAAAAGCTGACAATAATTTTGTGCGTTTATTCACAAATATGTCGAAATTTGCTGATATTTTTCATTTCCATGGAAATGAAAAATACTCTATAGGCTGACGAATGAAAGTGTCGGCGCTATAGAGTATGCAATTTATACTGATAGATTATTTTCAGCTTGCCTCTTTAGTCTTTGCTTCTTGGATTTTTTGAAATGGAATAGTTCATAAACGACAGGAATGACAACTAATGTTAATAAAGTTGCAACCGTTAATCCGCCAATAACGACAATTGCCAGGCTTTGAGAAACTAAGTTTCCTGTTTCCGCTTTTTTAAACAAAAGTGGCAGCATGGCAGAAATCGTAGCGATCGCAGTCATCAGGATCGGCCTCATTCTAATGGATGCTGCTTCTACGATGGCATCTCGGATAATCATGTTTTGTTCGTTGTGTTTCACCCTGTCTAAAAGTACAATGGCGTTTGTCACAACAATTCCAATTAACATTAATGCACCAAGAAGGGCAGTAAGATCAACTGTAATTCTACTAATGAGCAGTCCTAAAATAGCCCCAACTGCGGCAAGCGGAAGAGAAAATAAAATAGAAATTGGTGCACGTATCGTTTTAAAGGTGATAACCATTATGAGAAATACAATCCCAATGGACATTGCCATGGTTGTAAATAAATCAGTAAAATCACTCGATTGCTGGGTACTTGCTCCGCCAATCACAACATTAACGCTATTTGGCAGTTTGATTGGCTTTATCTTTTGTTTGTCCCCAAAGATTTTTTTGTTTATTTCGGTGGTAACCTCCGAAAGTTTATTTGCATCAACCGAAGCGACAATTTCCACATATGGATTGCCATCCTTATGATATTGAGTTGTAGGCTTTTCTTGCTGCGATAATGTTGCAATCGTCGATACAGGAGCCATCCCTGTTGGTGTCATAATCGGAATATTTTTCAAGTCATCAGGTGATTTTGGATCCAGCATAGAATCTAGAAAAACAGTTGTTTTTTGGTTATTTATATTAATGGTCCCAAGTGGTGTTTTGTTGAGCATCACTCCAAGCTGCTGTGCGAGCTGCTGCGGATTTCCCTTTGCAGGATCAACTTCGAATGAATAAACAGTTTTTGTCTTTTCTTCATTTGTTGAAATTTTTTCGATCCCGCTAATATTTTTTATCGCATTTGTTATTTTACCTGAGGTTGCTGTAAGCTGATCTAATTGGTCACCAACAATGTCGATTTTAATCTGTGGCGAACCGCTGCCCATTAAGGAAGATGCTCCTGCTGTTAAGTCTGCATCTGGATAACTGTCTTTTTGATCAGTTATTTTTTTAACGATGCGGTCTGTATCTTTTTTATCCTTCAATACAATACTAATGGAACTTTTTGTGGGTGAGTCTACAGCACCGTATTGAATTGCGTCAGCACTATTCCCAAGTGTTGTACCGACATCCTTTACCTCTTTTTGCGCTAGGATAAACTTTTCTAGCTTTAGGGTGCCTGCTGTTACTGTTTCAAGAGGTGTTTCATTTGGGTAATCAAGGTATACTTGGATAAAATCGGCTGATGAGTTGTCGACTGCACCTTTTGGCATGACAGAATAAACACCGATAGATCCTACAAAGAGTACAAAAGACAATGTAAGAACAACCCATTTGTGGTTCAATGACCAAGTTAAAAGCTTTTTAAATTTTACCGATGGCGTATGTTCGTGAAGCTTTGCACGTCTTAATAAAGCGGAACTCATTAAAGGTACTACTGCCAATGCAACCATCAATGAGGCGAGTAAAGAGTAAGTAATGGTTAAGGCAAATGGGAGCACGAAGTCTTGAAGACTTCCATTAACAAAACCAATTGGTAAAAAGACGGCAACGGTTGTTAATGTTGATGCCGTTATCGCTCTTGAGACTTCTTTCGTAGCATCAATAACAAGCTGTACTGAGAACTTTTCATTTTGCATTTTTCGGAAAATATTTTCAATAACAACAATACTGTCATCCACTAAACGCCCGACCGCGACTGCAACTCCGCCTAACGTTAGGATATTCAACGTGACACCTGAGCGGGACAATAAGAAAAGGGTAAGTGCCAGTGAAAGCGGAATAGAAATGATGGTGATAAAGGTTGAACGAATATTACGTAAAAACAGCATAATCACAATTGTAGCAAAGAATGCACCAAGAAGTACTTCTTTCATCATCGATTGTACTGAGTTTTCAACCATATCTGCTGTGGCAATCACTATGGCTGAATGGGATTGTTTATACTTTTTGTTAATCTCACTAACGGTATCTCTAATATTTTTAGTAACAGATACGGCATTGGAATTGCTGTCTTTTGCTATGACTAAAATTAAGCCTTCTTTTCCGTTAATGCGTGTTAATGTATCCATTGGTTTTTCGAGCGAAACAGTTGCTATATCTTTTAAAGCCACGCCAGGTGCAACCGTTACATTCTCTACTTTGCTAATACTATCAATGTTCCCAACCACTTTGATATTGCTGGTTTTTCCATCAATTGTCTTTTCCCCTACGGCAACAGCATTATTCTGTCCTTGCAGGCTTTCAAGGATGGATTGCAGCGATACTTGCTTCTGGGCCATTAAGGAATTGTTTACTTTTACGGATACATACGATGCAGGTGGGCCTATTGTCTGTAAGGTACTTATGCCTTTTATGTCTTTGAAGGATGGAATGATTTTTTTCTGGGCAAGCTCCAAATTTTTTGGTGTGAGACCGTCATTGAAGGTTAGAGCTATTTCAGCAATGGAGATCATGGAGGTATTTAGCTGTACAACAGTAGGTTTTGAAACATTTTGAGGTAGCTGTATTTTGCTTAAAGCGTCTTGGACTTCTTGTTTTGCTGCTTTCATGTCTGTCTTTGAATCATAAGAAATATCAATCTTCGAGTAGCCATCGCCAGTTGTTGAAAAAATATTGGTTTTTCCTTTTACCCCAGAAAGCGAGCTTTCTATTGGTGTAGTAACATCACTTTCCATTGCTTTTGAATCGGTTCCTTGCCCCATGACAACAACAGTTACCAGTGGCTGATCTGCAGAAGGCAAAAATTCCATAGGCATCGTCAAATAGCTTATTAAACCCATTATTAGCACCAGAATCGACATAATACTGACAGCGGCTTTGTTTTTAAATGCCCACTTTGTAAACCAAGACATTTTAAAAATCCCCCTATTATGTATATTTTTTCACATAAGAAAGGTACCTGTTAATTGATCAAAAAGAAACATCAGTTACCCATTTGTAGTAATATCCTCCTTAGTTTTTATGTACTGCTTTTCTAGATTCACTAAACCCTTGGTTTAAGTTGGTCAACCACTTTAAATATAAAATAACTTGTTTTAAGTGTAAAGAATAATTTACCAATTTTTGTGTAAATTGGATACTTAGAAAGTTGCTTTTAAGAATGTACTGGATTTTTTTACATATTTGATTTATATCAATGGGAAATATTCTGCAATCAAGTAACCTTAGATTATAGTAACGAGAGTTTTCATTCATTGAAAACCTTTGATAAAGCAACTTGATGCAGGATGTGAAAGTGATGACCCCCGCAATAAAAAAGAAACTAAAGCTTCTTCCTGAGCAGCCTGGATGCTATCTCATGAAAGACTGTAAGGGAACGATTATTTATATTGGAAAAGCAAAGGTATTAAAAAACCGCATTCGTTCCTATTTTGTTGGTTCACATGATGGAAAAACACAGCAGCTCGTAAATGAAATTGCAGACATTGACTATATTATTACTTCCTCCAATACGGAAGCACTTATTCTTGAACTGAATTTGATTAAACAAAATCATCCTAAATTTAATATCATGCTAAAAGATGACAAAACGTATCCCTATCTGAAAATAACAGACGAACGTCACCCACGCCTTATTATTACTCGAAACGTGAAAAATGATAAAGGAAAGTATTTTGGACCATATCCCAACGTACAATCAGCAAATGAGATCAAGAAACTGCTTGAACATCTTTATCCATTAAGACGGTGTCCGAAATCAGCTGATCGGCCTTGTTTGTATTATCATCTTGGCCAATGCATTGGCCCATGTGCTCGAGAAGTAAGTGAAGAAGAATATAAGGATGCTATCGATGGGATCATTCGTTTCTTTCATAGCGGACATAAAGTGCTCCAAATGGAATTAACAAAGAAGATGAAAAGTGCAGCCGAAAACTTAGACTTTGAAAAAGCAAAGGAACTTCACAAGCAAATTATCAGTATCCAAACAATTATGGAAAAACAAAAAATGACAGTTGCGGATAGCAAGGACAGGGATGTATTTGGGTATGCCATAGAAAATGGTTGGATGTGTGTCCAAGTATTTCATATTCGGCAAGGGAAAATGATTGAAAGGGATGTCTCGATGTTTCCAATTGATCATGAACCCGAAATAGAGTTCCGCACCTATCTTGAACAATTCTACGCAGCCGCCGAGAATAGGATACCAAAAGAGATTATGCTTCCAACAGTCATGAATATAGAGTTTGTAAAGCAGGTTCTCCCTGCAAACCCTATTCACCCTAAACGAGGCTATAAAAGAGAATTGGTCAACTTAGCATGTGAAAATGCCCTTGCCGCACTTTCGGAAAAGTTTGCTTTATTGGAGATGGAGTTAGATGAATAATGAGAGAAACGCCGCCGAACTTATGGAGAAATTTATTGAAAACGGCTCATATAAACATTTGAAGGAACTGACAGCAGAAAAGAATATGCTTAAAAAAAGTATTTATCAAAACCTAATTGATCATGAAGCAAAAAGGCATGAAATTGGTCATAACTTGGTAGCAAAATTCATACCTAAAAAGGTATATCAATATAATTATCATGGTTTAAATGAATATTTGTATGATCGGGGCTTATTGCAAAAGGTAGTAAGGCTTAACAGCACAAATTTAAAACAGGACCGTAACCTTCTTGAGTTGTTTGCGCCCTACTCATTTAAATTGGAATTCTATATTAAGCCGACTCTTAATAGACAAGGAAGGGAATTCGTGAAAATAAAAGAATCTCAGGAGTTACAGATCACATTAAATGAAGCCGCAGAAAAAAAACGCCAGAACATGGATCAGATAAAAGTTGCAAAATCAGAATATGAGCTTTTAAAAAAACAAATGGAAAAATGTCAAAGACTTCAACTGGAAAAAAAACTTTCACATAAATTTGGCTCTGTCTCTCTCGTTCAAAAACCGCTTATATATGATTGCAAAAATATAAGTAACGACCGGCTCCTCCAACAGCTGATCGAACTGTCAACACCAGATATGTTTAAGTTGATGCATTACGTTTCAAGAGGCTTTGGCTCTTTAAATGAAATTGATTCCTTTCGTAAGCTGGTCGATATTCAATTAAATTTGGTCATTTTGGATTTGGAAGATGAAGCAAAGATATTGAGTAATTTTTAAAAAAACTTGACTAAGATCAAGTGATAATCATTCTCAATGGAGTAAAGTGAGCTTGTAAAAGCTCTGATGTTTGATCTTATTAACAAAAAGGATGGCTCAAAATGAATACAATATCTAAAAAAATAGCTATTGGATATGCACATAGTAAATTGATTTTAGTTGGAGAACATGCGGTTGTTTATGGCCAGCCGGCGATTGCCATACCTTTTCCGCTTAATGTAAGGTCTGTTATTGAACAGTCGGCTGGAAACATCATGATTAAGTGTCCGCATTATACTGGTCCAATTGACAAAATGCCAATAAAACTTGAAGGAATCGAGGCCTGTATGAAAGCAACGCTCCAATATTTAGATAGGCCTGTTAAGGATATACTCATTCGACTCGATTCAACGATACCGTTAGGCCGCGGATTAGGTTCAAGTGCAGCAATAGCGATCGCACTTGTTCGAAGTCTTTTTTCATTTTTTGGACAAAGCCCTTCAAAAAAGGAATTGTCTTCCCTGGTTCAAATTGCTGAAATCTATGCTCATGGCAACCCAAGTGGAATTGATATGGCTGCGATAGCAAGTGATTCTCCAATTTGGTTTCAAAAAGGAAAAGAAGCGAAGCCCCTTAGCGTTGCCGCTCCCTTATACATTGTTGTTGCAGATACAGGGCGGATTTCTGATACACATTCAGCAGTAGAACATGTTCGAGAAAAAGTACTTATAGATCCAATTAATATGCAAAAATCAATGAAATTGATTGGTGATATTGCCTATGAGGCAAAGAATGTCCTTTCGTATGGGAATCCCTATCTACTGGGGAAATTAATGAACAAGAATCAAGAAGTGCTTACGAATCTTGGTGTTACGGATGATGGCCTTAATCGACTAATTGAAGAAGCACAAAATGCTGGTGCATTAGGCGCGAAATTAACAGGAGGCGGCAGGGGAGGATGTATGATTGCTCTTGCTCAAAATCTTGAACATGCAAAGTTGATTTCTGATCAATTAATCAAATCAGGTGCGGATAAAACCTGGTATTTTTCAACGGAAAAATATGAATCTAGGATATTTACACGTCAAAAATCATACAGAATAGAAAAAAATGAAGCATAAATAAAAATGTAAAATACCTCAAGACTTCTGGGGAAAGGAGGAGGGGCAGTGAAAGCTACAGCAAGAGCAAATACCAATATTGCCCTCATTAAATATTGGGGGAAACGGAATGAAACATTATTTTTACCAATGAATAGCAGTCTATCGATTACCTTAGATAAGTTTTACACCACTACAACCGTTCAATTCTGCAAAGATTTGCCAAATGATATTTTTCTACTGAATGGCCATCTTGGAGGTGAAAGTGATACGTTGAAGATCTCCGTTTTTCTTGATCGGTTCAGAAAAATCGCTGGTGCAGATCTGCACGCCATTGTTACTTCAATCAACAAGGTGCCTACTGCAGCTGGGTTAGCCTCTTCTGCTTCGGGCTTTGCCGCTTTAGCGGCAGCTGCAGCGAAAGCACTCCGGTTAAACTTGGACAAGCAGGAATTATCTATCCTGGCCCGACAAGGCTCCGGCTCTGCCAGCCGTTCCATTTATGGAGGATTTGTGGAATGGCAGAAGGGAAACGAAGAAGATGGTACAGATTCGTTTGCAAAACCAATTCTTCCAGAACAGGATTGGCCCCTAAGTGTCTTATCAATTTTAGTGGAATCTGACCAGAAAATCATATCTAGCCGTGAGGGAATGAAACGCACGGTAGAGACTTCACCTTTTTATCCTGGATGGCTCGAGACAGTGGATCAGGACTTGAAAATGGCAAAAGAGGCTAT
>JAUZQA010000193.1 GCA_030705665.1 Bacillota bacterium | reverse complement strand
TACAGGCCTTCTTGGTTTGGCTTATTATAATAAGGGCCGACAGCCATAATCCCATTTACACCAAGCTCTTCAGCTTTCTTAGTAAGCTCTACAGATGCATAAGTGTTATTGCTGCCAGTTCCAGCAATAACCGGAATTCTATTATCCACAACTTTTACAACATGTTCGAATAAAGCCAGCTTCTCTTCCTTTGATAAGGTTGGTGATTCACCAGTTGTTCCTGCAACAACTAGTGAATCTGTTCCATTGTCAATTAAGTAATTGACAAGTTTGGTCGTTTTCATAAAATCAACGTGCCCTTTATTATCAAAAGGTGTTACCATAGCCGTTGCTACACGCCCAAAATGAACCATATAAATGCCCCTTCCTTCCTAATACGAAAAAACCAATTATTTTTTTAAATATGATTTATTAATCTAATCTTGATCATATTCAAATGTCTCTTCTTCTAATTGAAAGGCATCATGAAGTGCATTTACCGATTTAATTAAATCTTCCTGCTTAACAAGTACCCAGATTGTTGTATGACTATCGGCTGATTGTAAAATTCTAATTCCCTGATCAGACAGGGCCGTAACAATTTTTGATGTCACGCCGGGGACACCAGCAATTCCTGCACCTACTACGGAAACCTTTGCACAATTACGTTCCACTGCTGGTTGATGACCAAGTTCTGATAAAACTTTGAGTGCGCGATCTGTCATTTCATCTGTGACTGTATAGACTACACCATTTGGCGAAATATTGATAAAATCGACGCTTATATTTTCATTTGCCATTGCCTTAAAAACTTCCGACTGTAAATTATACTGTTCTTTTTTAGCAAAAACCTTAATTTGTGTCACATTGGAAACATGTGCAATTCCAGTGACCAAGCGTTCGTTTATATCGCTGCCGCGATTTTCCTTTGAAGAAGAAGTTACGAGTGTTCCAAGTTTGTCAGAATACGTTGAACGAATTCTGATTGGCACTTTGGCTTGCATTGCAATCTCAACAGCTCTTGGGTGAATAACTTTTGCACCTTGATAGGCCATATTGCACACTTCTGTATACGTAACAACTGAAAGCGGGCGAGCATTTTCTGCAATCCGAGGATCAGCAGTCATAATTCCTTCAACATCGGTAAAAATATCTATAAATTCGGCGTTAAGTGCTGCCCCAAGTGCAGCGGCAGATGTATCACTTCCGCCGCGTCCAATTGTTGTAACGTCTCCATTTTTTGCCATACCCTGAAAACCAGCAACAACGACTACATCTGATTGCTCCAATTCACGAAGAAGTCTTTCACATTTCATCTCAGTAATTTTGGCATTGGTGTGATCATTGTTCGTTCGGAACCCTGCCTGTGCTCCAGTTAAGGATGTGGCATGAATACCGCTCTCTAATAACATATTGGTAAAAACAATACTGGAAATAATTTCACCGCAGGATAATAATAAATCCTGCTCCCGTTTAGTAATTTCACTTAAGTTCCCACCAATAAGCGAAAGAAGGGTATCTGTTGCATATGGATCACCTTTTCTGCCCATAGCGGAAACAACGACGACAACTTTATAGCCATCAGCCAAGGCCTTTTCAATGTGACGCTCGGCATGTTTCCTACTTTCCTCATCCCTTACAGATGTTCCGCCAAACTTTTGAACAATAATTTTCATGGAGCTAAATACCTACCTTTATGACTATTGGTTCGCCTTTACCAGACCTAATCTGATTAGACTTTCAGCGATTTGAACTGAGTTCCAGGCTGCACCTTTAAGAAGATTATCGGATACTACCCACATATGGAAGCCGCGGTCTTCATCAAGATCTTTACGAATTCTTCCTACGTAAACATCGTTGCTGCCCACACAGTTTGCTGGCATTGGATAAATTTGATTTTCTGGATCATCCTGAAGAACTATTCCTGGTGCATCACTTAACAACGATTTAATTTCACTTGCGTTAACACCTTCTTGTTCCACTTCAAAATACACAGATTCCGAATGACCAACAGCAACAGGTAAACGAACACAAGTTGCAGCTACAGAAAGGTCTGGTAAATGCATAATTTTTTTCGTTTCATTAATCATTTTCATTTCTTCATAAGTAAAACCATTATCCTGGAACACATCTATTTGCGGGATTGCATTAAAAGCAATCTGATAATGCTTTTCAGCACTCTTTACCGGTAAAACCTTCGGTTCGTAGTTTTCCCCATTTATAATTGCTTTTGTTTGGTCGTTTAATTCTTGAATCGCAACCGCCCCTGCACCAGATACAGCCTGATAAGTTGAAACAAGGACTTTCTTTAAACCATATTGTTGGCGCACAGGTTCAAGTGCAACAACCATTTGGATTGTCGAACAATTTGGATTTGCAATAATACCGTTATGTTTATGAAGGTCGTCCTCATTCACTTCAGGAACAACCAACGGAATATCCGGGTCCATCCGAAATGCACTGGTATTGTCTACAACCACTGCACCGCGTTTAACAGCTTCTGGTGCAAGTTGTTTTGATACGCTTCCACCCGCTGAGAATAATGCAATATCTACACCTTCAAAGCTCTCTGGCTTTGCTTCCTCAACAATATATTCTTGACCTTTAACCATTACCTTTTTGCCTGCCGAACGTGCAGACGATAGCAAGGTTAATTTCGCGAAAGGAAAGTCGCGTTTGATTAAGGTATCAATCATTTGTTGTCCTACTGCTCCTGTTGCTCCAACAACTGCAACATGAAGTCCATTTTGTTGACTCATTTTCTAGTGCCCCTTCCACTCTCTACATTTCTCGATTTCGGCCATCTTTTTAGACAAGGATATGGAATATTCACTTAATAGATGACAAAAATCTGTCGGTTTTTTCACCACATCCGCGAAACGCATCGAGTCGTCCGCGGATGATTATGTGATAATTCATTTTACCATATTCCCAAAAAGAAATAACCTTTTTGCAGTGTTTGAGTGAAGGAAATTTAATCCCGATATCTTTCAACTAAAACGGGCTGAAGCTGATTTCCATTGATTGCACTTTCAATTGTGTCATAAAGCATTGTCATTCTTGCGACCATGGAGTTTGGTTTTTTAACAGGGTCATCCTGACCAAATGGAATAAAATAAATATTCTTTGTAGCCATTAATCTCATTAAATTAACTCCATTTAATCCTAGTGCATCGTTTGTCGAGATCCCTAAAACCACTGGCTTGCCGTTTCTTAGTGTAGCTTTAGCTGCCATTAGAACAGGGCTGTCTGTCATCGCATTGGCGAATTTACTCATCGAGTTGCCGGTTAACGGAGCAATTACCATGCAATCAAGTGGAAGTTTTGGTCCAAGCGGTTCGGCTGCTACTATAGAATCAATAACCTTATTTCCGGTTAATTCTTCGATTCTGTTTACCCAATCTTCCCCTTTGCCAAATCTAGTTTCTGTACTTTTAACGGTAAAGGTTACCACTGGAATCACTTCTGCTCCAGTTTGAACCAGTTTCTCAATTTCGGGAAATACTGCATCATAGGTACAATGTGAACCTGTTAAACCAAAGCCAATTCTCTTCCCTTTTAGACTCATTTCGAATTCTCCTTTCGTAATGCTAGGTCTTCCTGAAAAAGTTGTGCGAGAATATCTGCTAGGATTTGCCCTGCAGTTTTCGGTGCAACAATCCCTGGCAGACTCGGAGCAAGTAATGCTTTAATTCCTCGTTTTTCGGCGTAGCGAAAGTCTGTACCGCCAGGTTTTGAGGCAATATCAATAATGAGTGTATGGGCAGGCATTTTTGAAATAACAGCCGCACTGACAATCGGATATGGAATGGTGTTTATTAAAATATCTGTATCATGTACTTTGTTTTTTAGGTCATTTAAGTGAAAGGGAGTTAATGCCATTTCTGTTATTCTAGCGAGATGTTCACTCTTTCTTGCTCCAACCTTTACCTTCGCTCCAAGTACATGGAATGTCCTTGCAACACTCATGCCACATCTCCCTAAACCAAGAACCACAACGTTTGAGCCATGAATGGTAAAGTCCGTATGCTGAATGGCCATCATGATCGTTCCTTCTACCGTTGGAATCGAATTATAGATTGCCACATCGTCCCGCTCAAAAAGCTTCACTAATTTTCTATTTGCCTTTTGTGTAATCCCCTCTAAATAGGCATTACTGATACCTGAATAAATAGTGCAGTGCTCGGGAGTTTTTGAAAGGACTTCTTCTGTTAACAAGACTTTTTCATTGGAGAAAATGGTTTCAACGTATCCTTCCAAATTAGTTCCAGCTACAGGTAAAATAAAGGCATCAATATTTGAAAAATCGACCTCGTCGATTTTTTCCTTGACCGCACCTGTAAAGGCATGATCGAGTTGTTCGAATCCAATTAAAGATAATTTGGCGTCTAATTCGGTCAGCTTCCGGATAATTTCCAGCTGTCTGGCATCTCCACCAATCACGGCTATCTGCATCCCTGTCAGCATGAAAACATTCACCTTCTTTTATAAAAATCACCATGAATTATTTCTTCTTTTCACTTCACCATCTTATGTAGATTCCCGCTAATCGGTGAGTAATTCAGTCAGGATAAAATAAAAAAGCCCAAGCAAGATAAGTTTGCTTGGGTTTTATTGATATCTTCATTTACGTAGTTAATACGGCAGATTTATTCCTCAGGAATATCGATTATGATCATATCAGTGCCAATTTTTTTGATATGCTGCCATGGTACTCTGATTTCCTGCCCCTGTTTTCGCAATCCAAACCACTTTGTAGATGGAATTAGCAAGGCTTGAATTTGTCCTGTTCCTTCATTTATTTCAAGATCGGTTTGTCCCAATACCCCTAAACGTTCTGCCTTTTTTACATCCACGATTTCCTTGCCGCTTAGCTCACTCAGTCTCATTAAAGGCTCTCCTTTCAACTATTTGTACTACTAGTGTATAAGCCTCCTGCTAAAATTAGAAGCAAAAAAAAAGCTCGGCATTAACTGCCGAACCTTTTTTTATATGAGCCCTTTTGGAAATTCTCCTTCAGGGCTTATTAATGAAAGTGAGTATTGATCAGTAAAGATTGAATTCGCCATACTGTTAACACCCGTCATTGTAACACTGTCAATTTGCTCGATTATTTCATCTAAGGAACGGTGACGTTTTAACAGCAATTCGTTTTTTCCATTACGGCTCATCCGGCTATTTGTACTCTCCAAGCCCAGCATCAAGCTGCCCTTCAATTGCTCTTTCGTATTTTTTAGCTCTTTGTCGGTGATCCCTTCAGCCTTTAATTTATCTAAGGTTTCTTGAATGGTTTCATACAACACGTCAAGCTGTTTAGCTCCTGTTCCTCCATAAATGGTTACAATCCCGCTATCTTGATAGGCAGAATGGTATGAAAACACAGAATAAGCTAACCCGCGCTGTTCACGGACTTCCTGGAATAATCGGCTGCTCATACTTCCGCCCAAAATATTATTTAGAATGATCAATGTGTAAATGTCCTCATGACCTACATTTAGACCATTAAATCCAATACACAAATGAGCCTGTTCTGTATCTTTCTTTCGCGAGATTCGATTGGAGTGAAAAGAAGACTGCATCTCAGTTTCTGCTCTTTTCCCGCCTTGGTATTTTCCAAAATACTTTTCGACTTCGCCAATAAAGGTTTCCGGGATATTCCCGGCAATCGAAATGACAACATTATCAGGGATGTATCTTTCTGTTATATAATTTTTTAAGGTATCAGAAGTAAACGTTTTTAAAATATCTTCTGTCCCAAGGATTGGATATCCTAATGGATGATTTTCATAAACGGCCTTGCTTAGCAGGTCATGAACAATATCATCTGGAGTATCCTCATACATTTTGATTTCTTCTAAAACGACGTTTCGTTCTTTTTTTAATTCTTCTTCATCAAAGGTAGAATTAAAAAACATATCAGCCAAAACCTCTAAAGCATAATCGGCATGTGTATCGAGCACTTTAGCATAGTAGCATGTATACTCTTTTGAGGTAAATGCATTAACCTGCCCGCCAATACTATCAAATGACTCGGCAATTTCTCTGGCAGATCTCGTCGTTGTACCTTTGAAAAACATATGCTCTAAAAAGTGTGATATTCCGTTATTTTGTGGGTTTTCGTCCCTTGATCCTGTTCCGATCCATACGCCAATTGCGACAGAACGAACGGTGGGAATCTGTTCAAGTACGATTCTTACTCCATTTTGGCAGGTATATTTTTTTATCATCGAACTCCTCCTGTTCATCTTCAACAAGCTGCAATCAATCCTGTTTGTCAGTTAGTGTTAGTGTTTCCTGTATGTTGCAAAAGTTTCTCATTTTCTTTCATGATTCTTTTTTCATCCATTAATTCAGTAACAGTCCCGATTGTTAAGTTCTTTTTCTCAATTAACGTGATTAATCGGTCCAATGCCTTAGCAGTTGATTCAGTAGGATGCATGAGAATTAACGATCCGTTTCCAACTTTACTTATGACTCGATTAATTAAAACATCAGGGGTTGGTTTTTGCCAATCGACAGTATCGACGGTCCACATCACTGTTTCCATCTTTAAATCATGTGCGACTTTAACGGTTTCATCACGATAACTGCCGCTTGGTGGAGCAAACCATTCACTTTTTTTACCGGTGGTTGCTTCAATAACCTCATTAGTTTTGATCATTTCTGTTCTTGCTCGGTCTGCTGATAATCGCTTCATGTCAGGATGTGTGTAGGAATGGTTTCCAACCTCATGTCCAGCATCAACGATCATCTTGGCTAAGTCGGGATTTTTTTTCACCCAATTGCCTTCCAGAAAAAAGCTGGCAGATATGTGGCGTTTTTTTAGCGTTTTGAGCATATCAGATAAGTATTCATTTCCCCAGGCAACATTAATAATAAAGCTGACCATAGGTTTATTGGGATTACCCTTGTAGATTGGTGAAGGGGGTAGGTCCTTTAGATGTACACCAGGCTGTATTTGCTTAAAGACTAACTTCTTCTCATCAAACTTTCCTGCCTTTTTCATTTTTTTATAGGAGGCAGAAATATCAACCTTTAGGCCGTTATATCCCGGAATCTTTTTCCATACTGTATCTATTGTAGCATCCTGTGGCTTGATTTCATATTTTGATGCTTCTTTAGTTATTTTCTGATAAAGTGAATCATTTTGTTTGGCCGCTGGGAGTGAGTAGTGATTTTTGATTAAATGCACATATGTACTTACGGCTGTTTCATTAAAAGTAATCAATAAACCTAATAAGAAAAAAGCGATTATACCGATGGTCTTCATGTCTCAACCTTCCCCCTTCAAATACAAATTATGTATCGAAGGGACAAGATAGAACCAAAAGCGGAAGCACCCGTTTAGCGACGTATGGACTGGAGCACACCGACTGAGATAAAGGAAACACGAAGAGCGTTAGCGATTCGATGTTGACTTATCGCAGGGAGGTGGGCGAAGTACACTAGTCGCTGGGTGCTGGCCGACTAAAAGCGCCGCCGTCCTGGCGGCAACGTCGGCACTAGCACATCCTGTGCGTCGGAGCTAGCCTTAGAACCAAAAGCGGAAGCACTAAAAAAGTCAGGGTTACCCCTGACTTTTTTATGATCCAAGCTTATTGCTTTTGTTCTTCTTTTTCACGCTGTTCTTTTAAGAC